>JAZLCV010000186.1:0-17692 GCA_045614365.1 Eubacteriales bacterium
CCGACGAGACCGTATCCGCTTGTCGGGAGAACCGCTTTGCCGTCGGGTGCAGCTATTGTTTCAACATATGCGCCGTTTTCATCCCAGAACTCAACAGAGTGAGTTGCATTCTCTTCCGGAGTTGTGTAAACCGGTGTGAGGTATGTCGGAGACATAATATTGAATTTGTATTCCGGAGCGGAGGATACCCATACGCCGCTGTTTGCCGTTCCGCGTACCCAACCTGCAAAGTTTTCTGTTTCTGTAACCTTGACGGTTACGCTGCTTCCAACCGGGATTTGTGCAGTATTGTTTGCGTTTATGCTTGTGTAGCTGTCCTCGCCGATTTTATACTGAACATCAGCACCGGCTGCAAATGCAATGTTTCCGGTGAGTTCAGTGGGTTCGTTTGTGGGTTCTGATACAACTTCAGCGGTAAGTGTGAGGGAGTTTATATATATTTCTCCCGGTTCATTTGTAACAAGAAGGACAACATACACACCTGCATCAAGCGTAACATTCTGTGAAGCCGTTCCGCTTATTACCTGCGGCGTATCGTTTTTCGTCTTCTTAAGACTTGCGCCCGTAAGGACTTTGTAATTAGCAGCGTTTATACTGGAAAACGTAAAATCAGAAAACTTTTTGGCGTTCTCTCTTATTGCACTATACTTAGTTGTTCCGTCCGTGGTTGTAACCTCTTTATATGTTCCGTAAACGCGGCTGTCTGCAAAAGCGCCCTTGAGAGCTCCTGTATACCCTCCTGCCGCAACCTGTGCATTTGCAGGGAGAAGATAAGCATCTATATCCGAGCTTGCGCCCTGATGGTACGGTGCTTTAATCTCAGCCGTGTATTCTCCAGCAGTCGGAACCTCAACAGCAAATGCAAGCCATTCTCCTGCACTGCCTGCAACAACACGTGCATTATAATAATCCCCTGTCTTGTGAGCACCCGTTGCCATATTATAATATGTAGCCTGTGCTCCCGCGTTTGCCGCCATAAGCGATGTTCCGCTTCCAAGATATTCCCACTCAGTATCTTTAAGACTTTCGGTGCTGAGTGAATGATAGTACGTCTTGTTAGTCTGAAACTTACGACCAGTGTCCTTATACCATCTCTCAAACCAACTTTTACTGTATAAATTATAAGTATACGTAACCGTTGTTGCATCGCCGGATGATGCAAATGTAGTGGGGACAAGTGCGATTACCATGGATAATGCGAGGATAAGTGATAATAATTTTTTCATTTTGTTTTCCTCCAATTTTTGTTTTTTTGAGTTCCTTCGACTGCGGGCTGCGCCCTCCGCTCAGGATGACACAGTGGAGCGGGCTGCGCCCTCCGCTCAGGATGACATAGGTGGAACGGTTTCGCCCTCCGCTCAGGATGACTCAAATTTGATTTTATATATTAAAATGCCGTTTTTTATACGGACATATTATTTTTAAAGCTTTACCGGTTCATCATAGATGATGGTGTGCTTTTCATCCAGCTCGCGGTACTTATGGCTGTGACCGCAATACCAATGCTTATATGAAACGTTTTCATCTATGTATTTTTCAAGCTCACCGAGAGGCGGACAGAAGGTTACATCCGGCGGTGTCTGCTCGTACTTATGGGTAAGAATATAATCGAACCTGAAATTATTTTTCTTTATCGTTTCATATGCAAACGCAAGCTCTTCTTCCTCCGGCTCTTCTCCGTGGTAATACAGCCCCAGCTTGTGCCATACCTCGGAGGATTTACAACCACCGAACACAAAGAAGCTTTTCCCCTCAATCTCAAAAGCATAGCCACGCTTAAGATGAACTATATATTCTGACAAGCGGTGAACCTTGCCACCGTTCCATTCCTCTTCCGGAAAGCTTTTAAGATAGTCAAAATTCTCGTGGTTTCCATCAACTATCGCAATGTTCTTTTTTATCGACAGAAAATATTCGGTGAAGATTTTGTTTTCCTCTTTGCTGCCGAAGCTGAGACTTACATCACCGAGGACAATGAGTAAATCATCGTCTTGTGCGGTGTTTACATACTCAACCAAGCCTTTAAAATCCGGTTTACCGTGGATATCGCTTATAAGATATATCATTTATTCTTACACCTCATATATATCAATCGGGAATTTCCGTATACTTTGCTGTTTCAAGCCATTCACGAAGCCATAGCTCACTTTCAAGCCCAACACCCATAACGGTGTTTGCTTCAAATATCATTCCGTCAACCTTACCTTTTTTCATAAGCTCAAGAGACAGTTCACACTGATGCTTCATAAGGTCTACAGGAACGCCCTTTCTTGTAGCAAAATCATACAGGTAAATACCAATCAGCTTCTTTTTATCAGGGAAAGAATTTTCGACCTTTTTAAATCTTTCTTCAAGAAGATGAAGCTCATCGCACGTACCGGTCCAGAGAGTGAGTCCGTCTATATGCTCTAAAAGCCTATCGTTGAGTATATCAAGATGCTGCATATACCATGTAACATAGATATCCATTCTTCGCGGTGCCTTATCGAGGTTCTTTCGGATTTCGCCAAGAAATTCCGTGCAGACTTCAGTGGCATTTTCCGGATCTGCGTCCAGAAAACGGGCATATAAATCATCGAGATATGTTCCGACAATGTTCGGATAGCGGTCTGCAACATCGCATATAAACTCTTCTTCATTTCCGCAGCGGAATCCGCCCGAACCGACCGATGACCACAGAACCTTTTTCATTCTGCAAAAGCTTTCCAGATATCCGTATGCATCCATAGAATACGGAGTCGGAGCACCGTCGCAATTTACCAGAAGGACGTTCGGAATATCAAGCATCAGCGCCGCTTCTCCGGGAGTTATGCGTGATCTTCGAAGCGTTTTTGTTTTCTCCGCGTTATCGAAAAGAAAAATATCATCGAAGTGTTCACGCGCGCCGAATATCCACATTTTATCTCTTGCTATTGCCATGTCTTTCTTCTCCTTTTTGCATTTAGTTTTTATTATGCTATATTATTTTATCAAACGGCTTTTGCCACTTTTTACAAGCTCTAAAAAATCCTCAATCGTTTTTATCTCAGTTTCCGATTCCATCCCGCTAAGACCATAGTCATCAAGGCGGTGTGCATCGCTGCCGGCAGTTTTGTACATATCATGCTCTTCCGCCTGTGCCATCGTTATGTCTTCATGATCATCGTGGCGCGGATTGGAATTATGTACCTCCAAGCCATCCACGCAGTTAAAATCCGAATACATACCACCGTCACGGCGCGGGTGTGCCTGAACAACCATAACGCCCTCATCGTGCATAGTGCGATAAAACTCCTGATGCGTCATCTCAAAAACATCCGGATATTTACAGAAGATTTCGGGTGTGATGCCGTAGAGCAGATAATCGCCCGGAACATTGGCAAGGTGTATCTCTGCGCTCGCAATTACGTTTACGCCGAGCTTATCCCCCTCTGCCTTTGCGTTGCGATAGCCGAGAAAAAAGCGGTCGACGGCGTTTTGCCAGCATTCGCTGTCATATCCGTTAAGGTATTTCTGTATAAAATGGTCGGTTACTATAACTGTTTTATACCCCGCCTTATGATAAAGCTCTATCATTTCCGCGGCGGTCAATTTTGAACAGGGGCTTGATTCCGCAGTGTGGAGATGTGTTTCAATTTTATACATTTTCGCTGTTCCCTCCCAAAGCCTCATCATACTTTGCCTCTATTTTAATACCTGCTTTTGATTTTAAGCATATATGCTTGATTTGCTTTTCGGGGTACGGGTTTTTATATGCAGTCTTGTAAAACATTTTACCGTCGAACATTTCCGGATATGACGCACCGAGAATTTCGATATACGATGTTGTCCGCGCCTCTTCCGAACCGCTGTCGGATGTTTCTTTTTCATCGTCGGAGCGGATATTGCAGCCGTAGATTATCGGAAGTTCTGCCTTTGTGCCGTCTGTATACACAACCTCGTGATGACCTATCAGCCAGTCCTCAGGAACGATATATATTCCGTCGTAGAACCAAGTATATGCTTTAAAATAATCGGTAGTGTGATAAAGCTCGATTATATCCTCGCCTAAAGATGATTTGTATTTCTCGTACAATTTTTTCTTTACCTTTTGCTGAACCGCAAGGCTTTTCGCAGTATCATAAGAAGCGCTCCAGAAAACATATGCAGTGGAAAGAAGATTAAAGTTCTGGCCGTTGCGCTGCATATACTGCTCTTCAAACGAGCCCCAGTTGCTGACATATCCGCCGGAGATGTTGCGGCTTCTTGCGCGGTAGTCTTTAAGTGACAGTGCCTGAAAGTTTCCAAAAAGCATATTATACCCCATATCAAGAAGCTCCCGCTCGGCTTCTCCCGAGCAAAGAGACCAATACCAATGAAGCAGAATTACGTCCTTCGGAACTTTACCTGCACTTTCTGCAAGGCGCGGAATATCCCACGCTTCATCACCGGTGCCGCCGTAGCCGTGAATTTCCTCGCCCGGTCCGGGAAAATAAAGGTTGTCAAGAAGCTTCTCCGACCAGATGATTGTTCCGACATTCTTCGTTTTCAGATAATCTGAAATCTTCGTAATATCGCCGACATAAAGGTCAACGGGGTCTTTGCCTTTACAAAGCGGACACTTCCCGAGCGTATACAACTCATCATGGCCTATGTTGATATATCGCGGTTGGAACACATCAACGATCTCATCTAAAATATCAAAAACAAGCTCATATGTTTTCGGATTTGACGGGCAATATGTATCAGGATACATATCTTCTTCTCTTTCGTTAAGCTCGCGGTGCGCTCTTACGATATAATCGCAATGCGAAAGTGTGGGCACCTCCGGAATAACCTCTAATCCGCGTTCTCTGCAATATGCGATTAGCTCACGCATTTCATCCTGTGTGATAAACGAACCTCCGCCGTTATCAGCATGGATCGAATTCTTTTTCCAGTCTGTGTATGTTTCCTTTTGAATACGCTTTCCTTCATTCGGACTTTTATGAACCTCACGGCAAAACGCTGTCCAGTCCTCATTGATTTCCGGATGACGTTTATATTCCATCGCTCCGCCGACTTCAATCATAATTGAGTTATACTTATAATATACAAGCATATCAACCATTCGTTTAAAGTCATCGAAATTCTCTCTTCCCGGTATAAAAACGCGATATCCGCGCACTTTTTTGTCGGGATAATCAAACAGAAGCATTTCCGAAACGTTCCCGCTCTCAACAAGCTGTTTTAAGGTTGACACCGCATACAAAAGCCCGTTTTCGGTAACAGCGGAAAGCACTGCCTCATCCTCTCTGATTTCAACAGCATAGCTTTCATCATCCTCAGAAAACACATTTCCAACAGTTTTTTTCACACCGTCAGGTATTCCCAAGCTCAATTTTATACGCATTTTCCTGCCGTCCTCGGTACATTCGGACAAAACCTTTTTTGCATATTCTACCGCATAACATTCTGCATCGGAAAGCACCTCCGAGCTACACGATATGCAAAATTTATCCCCCTGCACATCAAGATAGCGATATTCAAAAAACATATTTTCCATTTCCGGCATTTTTTCACCGCCCTATACGTTCAGTTCTTTTATTCTTCTCATCACGCCGTTTGCCATCAGCCAGAAGCCGAGATCAGACTTATGCTGTGTATCCGTTGTGCATTCGTTCCCGGCAGAATGGCCTTCAAAAAGTATATCCTCACATCCTGACGTGAAATCCTCGCCGTCCCAGAAATAAATATTCTTATCTCCGGCATTTTTGAAAGCTTCAACGGTTTTGATCTGTGCTTCTTTCTTCGCGAGACGGCGTTGCCTTGCAACATCATCTATGTATTCGCGGCTTTCGCGCATAAAGCTCATAACCGCAATCGGCGTTTCGAGATGCACCTCCCTGTAAGTTGCAATAAATTCGGGCAGATGTTCGCTAATAAACTTATCATCGGGGCAATTTCCCTCTGTGTTTATAATGAGCAGTGCCACATTATCCACCATTCGCACACTCTTTGCAACCGAAGTTTCGCAAAGCGCGCTTCCGTTTACGCCCATATTTATAACCTCGCGGTTAAGGCGGCGCGATATGATATTCGGCATAATCATACCGGGGCGCGAAGCGCAGAACCCGTGCATTATAGATGCACCGTAAATGAGAATTCTTTTATCATTCTCAAACGGCGGAGGTGATGTCGGAACGCAATCTTCATCAAGGCCGATAAACACTGACTCAACAGGAGTTCTTAGCGGGAAATTTATTATAAAATCAAGCTTTTCCGGCTTTTCCAACTGTATCATCAATGCTTCATATTCTGTGTCCGTTGGCTCAAACTTTGTTACTCCGCAGAAAACATAGTTTCCGTCTCCTTTTGCGGCGTACACATCAAAGCCTGCTTCTGCAAGAGTTGTTATATGATAGCCGTGCAAAGGCACTTCTTTTAATTTTACTCTGAGACGAAGCTGTGAGGTATGTGCAGAAAAGCGTATCTGCCCGCCGCTTGAGCCGCGGGCATTATCCTCAACCTTCACCGGCAATTCTTCAGGAGGATCAAGAGGGTATCTTCTGTACACTCTGTCCTTTTCATAAAACGCAAAGCCCGAAAGCTTAAAGGGTTCCGTATCAGGAGAAAACCATTTGTATGGCTTTTCCGCTATTTTTTCAAAAATATTTTTTTCCATATTGATGTATCACCTTACACATAAAGCAACATTTTCCAACGAACCTTGGGGTTGCTGTTTATTGTTTACAGAAGATGCTTTACCACGCTGCCGTATTTTCTTTCCAAGCTCTTATTATGCTCATCGCCACCCGGCATATTGGCACTCTTGAATACAGGCGGTTCAATACCGCGCTTAACCATTTCATCAACAACACATGCGCTAAGGCAATTCATAACAAAGCAATTGCAAAATGTTGATGTTGAACCAACCTTTTGTGCATATCCGTCAACCTCGATTATTGCGTCACCTTCCGGAAGATGATTGTTCAAATAAATATCTGCCTCTTCGAAAAGATTTTTGCCGCTCGGATGTCTTGACGGATGACCTTTGGGGACAACACGTGCAAACGAATCCGATGTTACTGCTATTGAAGTCATTTTTCTCTTGCGACATTCTTCAACAGTATCAATCGTCATCGAGTTGATTCCATAAGCATTTATAATTACCATAACCTCACCGGGAACTTCTCCAACACGATAAGCATCAAGAACACTCTTTGCATATCCCGGAGTTCTTTCGATAATATTTGAACGCTTTGCGCCGTGGATGATATTTGTTCCCGGATCGAGAATTGCATCCCATATAGCAAGTCCGCCGGCTCTCCACAAAATTTCTTCAACGCCTATATTTGAATGTCCACCCGGACCGATAACATGTACCATACGGTCATTTTCAACCGCATCTACTATAACCTTTGCCGCTTTCCGAAATTCAGGAAGCCCTGCTTCAATCTTCTCAAATATTCCGCTTATTGTTTCACGGTATTTTGTAATCATTTCACTCATATTTAAAACCTCTTTCTACTCATATAAAAATGTTTCTGCACCATTACTTAAAACTCCGATTCTGCAATCGGGATTTCCCTTGATTAACTCATCAACAAGCTCCTGCATTTTTGCACTGCTTCTGTGTTCGCACCCGCACTTATTCATTTCTTCTTCGGTAACTCCATCGCTCACCACAATGCATCTGCGTCTACGACGAAATTTTGACATGCTGTTGCCTATTGCTATGGCTAAAGGATCTCCATGATTTTCTCCTTGAATGCATGCCTCTACAATCGGATCACCGTTGTCACGCCCCATACACTCCGGATACTCTGCATGAGGACCTATTCCCTCGTAGTTCGGGCTGACGAGAATCATAGTATTTCCGCGCTCTCCCTTTACCGCAGCCTCAGCCGCATACAACGCTTTCGGCGACTGCCAGAAATCCTGATCTGCAGGGTGAGAGCTTGTTATCATTATATCAGCTTTTTCCGTTACGCGGAAACCAACAATCTTTTTACCACGCCTTACACCTTCTCTGTGAGCCTTCACATAATGGCCTGAAACAACATCAACAATTTCCGCCTTGCTGTTCAATATGACATTGATGATGAAATCAAGACCTATGCTGTCTACCCAGCCTTCCATCATATCACGTACAGGAGTTGTATCTTTACCAAATATATTTTCATCTATAAGCGATGCTTTAAGATGGAAGTATGCTACAGTTTTTTCACCTGCAATTCCGGGGTAAAGAATTTTTCCACCTCCGCCCCAGCCCATTACAGGATGAGGAACAAGACAACCAACTCCAATATGTATATCTGTCTCCATAACAGCCTTCGTCGCCATTATGTCTACTCCTTCCGGAGTTTTCCCGACATATACAAGACCTTCAGGCTTTTTAAATTCTGAATTTATTACTTCATATCGGTCATAAACCGCATCGCCAACTCTGTCTCGAAGTTCTTCTTCCGTCATATATCTGTGACTTCCGAGGGCCGCAACAATCCGTATATCCGAAGGATTTGCACCTGCAGCTTCAAGCCTTGACAGAAGAATCGGAAGTATTTCTGACTGAGGTGTAGGACGAGAGCCATCGTCTATTATGACTGCTATTTTTTTGCCCGGTTTTACTATTTCCGAAAGCGGTTTTGTTCCTATCGGATTATCAATCGCGTTTTCTATCGCGCTTTTTAAGTCCTCGATTGCAGGAACAAATTCGGGATCCATCATACCGATAAAGTTTTTATCAGGTATTTCAAAATTAATGTTTTCATGTCCATAAGGAAGTGTTACTTTCATCTTTTCACCTATTCAAGTCCGAGTTTTGCACGTACTGTTTTCTTTATCAGAGCTTTACGCTCTTCATATTCTTCGTCCGTGAGATAAATTCTCTCCTCGGGATCGGGGAACATTACAAATGTTGTTCCCCAGCCAAGCTTACCTTCATACTTCGGACAAATGGTATAGTGAACATGGCGGCAGCAGTCGCCGTAAATGCCGTAGTTTATCTTATCTGCCCCAAAGAGTTCCTTTATTGTTTCGGCAAGAGCACAAACATCGTCCATATATATATCGCGCTCTGCCTTCGGAATTTCATAAATCTCTTCATAATGGTCTTTAAACATTATGGTGCAACGACCGGGAAGTGTCTGATCTTTACAAAGGAAAATCTTTGATGCCTTTAAATCGCAGATTTCAAACAGCAGCTCACGAAAGCCTTCATCACGATCACAATAGTAACAACCTTTCTTTTTCATCAACAGCTTGCCTCCCTTATAAATGGCGAATTCTCGTTAAAAGCGTATTTATCTTCTCCTTATCTGAGTCAAGGTTTCCACTCCAGACACCCTTTTCTTTATCGGATAAAAGATTTACCGCTGCATCATTCAAAAGCTTTAAAGTCGTAGAAATCGTCGACATTTCGGTATTGCAACGAATAATTATATCTGCTTCACAATCGCATTCAGATCCTGAAATGACAATTGTTTTAAGCTTCTTATCCTTAGCCCACAAGAGTGCCTGATTAAACATTATCGTATCATTCTCTGTTGCAATAAGCACCATACATTCACCATGATTTATATATTCATAGTAATCAAGAATACATGGTGCTAATCCGTCAAATTCCATGCACATTGCATTACGCCACGCGCCGTGAGCAGGCTCAAGCGTAGGATCGAATATAGGATTAATGTTGATAAGACTTCCTTTACGGAAGAAAATGTTTGATACTACTGCCGAAGCGACACAATCAGTTCCGAAAACATGGATAAGTTCATTCTTTTCTTGTGCAGATGCCAACATCTTTGCAGCCACTTCAATAGCGTTCTTCTGTTTCTCGATAAGAAGAATTTCTTCAGCTACTTTTTTTAAATATTCAGTGTTCATAACAATTCTCCTCACATACTTTTAACTTGTCCCCAGATTTTGTGCATATAGTTACTGTTAGCCTCAATACCACCTGCCTGAAGCGAGTTCGTCCATGTAAACGGATCGTGGCCTTTTTCCTTGAGCGCAACCATTGTTTCGGCAAGCAAAGCTTTAAGCACTATTGCTTGCATTATCGTTGCTACCGGAGAAATTTTATGTTCCAGAAAATCATATTCAAGCACCGCATCACCATACGGAACGAAGCTATCGATATACAAATCGGAAGCCTGATAGAGATTTTTACCGCTGCTGTGACGAGCTCCTGCATATGAGGATTGATCTGAAAAAGTTGGTGACGTTATTGAAATAACATATGCCCCTCTTTTACGACATTCCATAGCTGCACTTATTGCAACAGGATTTATCCCGTAGGCGCTTCCAAACACAACAACATCGCCTTTTCCTATTCTGTGATAGTCAACAACAACCTTCCCGAAGCCTTCAACACGCTCCATTCCATTAATTTCACGGGCTGCGCCGTGCGAAAGAGAGATGTTCGGATCGTAAATCGGACATACCGCTGCAAGCTCACCTTTGCGATACATAGCATCTTCGGAAAATATTGAGGAATGCCCTCCCGGTCCCCAAAGATAAATCAAATTCCCCTCGGCAACGCGATCGCTCATTATATCTGCTGCTTGTTTAAATTTCTCGTTCTGTGTTTCTTTTATCTTCTTAATTAACTCTGTAACTTTATCCAAATAGTCCAACGCAGGATTCATATGTAACGCCCTCCAAATTCTATATTTTCACAACATCCATCGGTTTTCTTGTCTTATATGCACCGTTTGTGAAATCAGGAATTTCAATCGGTGCGCCGCCGTTTGCGATAGATTGCTCCGAGAGATATGATATCGACATCCATGCAGCCGCATCGTATACGTCTATCGGCATTTCGCGTCCTTCACGCAGGCAATCGCAGAAGGTTTCAAATTCAAAGAAATCTATACCCCCGTGCGCTTCTTCAAGCTCTGTCGGGTCTTTCCCCTTCCAGATTTCGGGGAGATATTCATCGTAATATTCTTCAGCGTTGTTTATGTATTTCTTTATGAAATCAAACGGATAGAAGATTTCTTCGCACTTGCCGTCTTCCACAACCATATTGGTATCCATATTAAACATTCCACGTGTTCCGCGCACGGTAAGCTCACGCGAATAATGAGCAGGAAGCGTTGTATCAAGCTTTAAGCTTATCATTTCGCCGTTTTCACAGCTAATGAGCGTTTCGACTATATCACCCTGTGCAAAAGATCTATCGTGAAGCTCGGAAAGCTCTTCCTTATCCTTAACATATTCCGAAAGACCAAACGCGCCTGATGCGCGCGATACAAGCGACACCATACGGTTACCGCGGTTGATGCCGAGAATCTTTGCAATAGGACCGAGATCGTGAGTCGGGTAATTGTCGCGGTTGCGCGTTGAGTATTCTTCAAGTCGATAATGGCGCTTTATATTGCCGGTTGCAATCTCCTCGCGCAGGTCGTGGCGGTATGCACCATGGCAATATACCACACGACCAAAAACCCCGCGCTTTGCAAGAGAAAGGGCAAGAAGCTCTTCCCGACCGAAGCAACAATTTTCCATAAACATAAACGGAGTTTTTGTTCTCTCCTGCACATCGATGAGCTTTCTGCATTCTTCTTCGTTGTATGCTCCGCCGACTTCCATCGCAACAGCAATCCCACGCTCCATTGCATCGATAGCAACATCTATATGCTGTTTCCAGCCCGTTGCCACCAAAACTGCATCAGGTTTTTCCTTTTCAAACATCTCAATGTGGTCTGTATATTTTACCGGACGAAGCCCTGTGCTTTGCTCAACCTCGGAGCAGAGGGCTTCTGCTTTATCTTCATACGGGTCGCATCCGGCAATTATCTCTGTACCCGCAGCCTTTGGTATAGCATTTTTTGCCAAAAACACAGCTCGGTGCCCTGCGCCGCAAATTGCGAATCGGATTTTCTTCATAGTATCTTCCTCTCTGATTTGTACACTAAAATTATATAAAATTAAAAAAACAAAAACAATGTCAATTCTTGACATATCGAGAGAAAACCTATGTGTTTTTTAGACATTAACATTGCACTGTTTGCTGATTTGTGATAAAATAATTTCTGAAAGCAAGGTGTGGATGAATGAGCAGTGACAGAAAAAACAAAAGGATATTTTTTAATGAAAGCTGGGATACGTATTTTAAGCTGAGAAATATCGGTTATCACGATTTTCACATTATAAAACCGACAAAATTCGCGAGAATATACGACTGGACTTCCCTGCACTACGTTGTAAGTGGAAAAGGAACGCTGATAATACGGGATAAAAAATACAGACTGCGCGCTGGTGACTTTTTCTATATTCCGGCAAATGAACCCACCACGTACTACTCTGATGATAACGAGCCGTGGAGCTATTACTGGATTTCTTTTTCAACCTCTTCCGGTTTTAAAATAGCAGACAGCTTGAATTTGAGCGCAGAGTCTCCCAAGCTGACTGCTAAAAATCCAATAAAAGTGACAGAACTGTTTGACGAGCTTTTTTCTCTCAAGAGTTCTCCAACAGAGTTTTGTTATTTTACCATCTCAATGATAATGCAGCTTCTTGCCTCCGAGGCAACGCATCCAGCTTCGCCTATTCCACAAAAGGCCTCTCCGCAAAAAACAATTGCGACAATAAAGAGGATCATTGAACTTAACCATACAAACCCGAATTTCAACATAAAAGAAATAGCACCTGTCATGTATCTGAGCACAAGACAGGTGGACAGGATTTTCAAAGACGAAACCGGTATAACGCCGAGATCATATCTTATAGAGGTAAAGCTTCACCATGTGACGAAGCTTTTAGCGGAAAACGACTATAAAGTAAAAGAACTCTGCAGGCTGGCAGGATTTTATGATGAATTTCAATTTATGAAAATTTTCAAAGCAAAGTTTGGAATGACCGTTAAGGAATATAGGAGACGATATATACTCGAAAAAAGCGGGAATAAGCTTTAATGACAAGGAGTGTAAAAAAAGCAGATGAGATAACTATTCAAAAAAACGAATCATGTTTAATTCCCCTCACCCAACAACTTTAACACAATACCCAAAGCCTTCTTCGCTGGTTATTACCACATTGTTCGCACCTGCAGCACAGTGGATGACGAGAAGGCTTCCGTTGTCTTTACGTCCGGCTACTATGCATATGTTTATCAAACCCCTTTGAAGGCTATTCTTCAAAGGGGTTTGATATATTACATTATTCAGGCAACAAATAATTTGCCGCAAGAGAATACTATTTACTAAAAGAAGGTGGTACCGTTTCATTATTTGCAAAAGCATTAGGTCCGGGATCAGACATTGAAAAATACATGCGGGCAGCTTTAGTGGTTCCGAAATCTCTGTTGGAACCGCTATTTTGTACTTTATTAAAGGCATCACGGAACATTTGATTGTGTGCTTCTTCACGGTTTAAGAGAAAATCTATGGTCTCTCTCACTTTTTTAAAATAATATGTTATATATCTTATCAAGTGTCCCCACTCCTACCGCACGGCTATCCGCCGCGCGATAGCAACGAAAAACCTATTTACGGACGGATACGCCACGCCAATTTATATTTCTTTTGTGTGGTGTCCTCAAAACTCCTTCTTTTGCTATATACAATGCTCTCACCTCCAATTTCCGTGCATCTACATATTTCTTTCCATTTCTACATTTTTCGCACAAAAAAGAAGCGGGTTTTGAGGCTTTAACCCCAAAACCCACTTTTGTAGCATTTCAATTCAAATATGTTATCAAATCTCCGCCTTTGCCACTCTTACACACATATCGGTTCCGTAGTTGTATCCTGTAAACGTGACATGCAATTCATCTCCGACAAATTTAAAATCAAGAGCTTCTCCGTTGTCCATCCAACGGAGATTTTCTATCGGCAGTCTGAAATCATCAAACACGAAGCATTCATCATCTGCACTGCCGCCAAGCACAACATTGTCGCTTCCCCGTAGCTTCAAATCAAAGCAGAAGAAATATGCGCTACCTCCTGATTTGAGAACAAAATTTGAAACTCCATTCTTATACCAGAACGGTCTGCCATTGTATATCGCTTCACCGAATATGCTCATCCATCGGCCTATTACACCGAGTGTAGCCGAAGACATTTCATCTGGGATTCCTTTCCAGTCAGGTCCGATGTTAAGAAGGTAGTTTATGCCCATGCAACGGCATCTGCACAGTTGTTCTATAAGCACTTTAGGTGATTTATAGTTTAAATCCCGTGCAATCCCCCAATGATTGTTGACGCTGTCACACACTTCTCCTGAAACATACTTTTCAGTTCCCACACGTTTTATCGGAGCAGGATTTCCGCGTTCAAAGGTTACCGCATCTATCTCCGGATGCCCCACCTTACCGCATTCAGACAAGCCAGTGTTGTTAATTATTATCGCCTCAGGCTGATATTTTCTGATAAGACTGTAAAGCTCATCCTCCTGCCACGCATCGCCAGTTTTATCCCACATACCATCAAACCAGAAACCACCAATTTTTCCGTAATTTTTGCAGAGAAGTCCTACGCTGTCACGCAGATATTTAAGATATCCGTTAAAATCTGTGTCGTACTCCTGTCTCGACCAATCAATTATGGTATGATAAAAAAACGGGACTATGTCCTCTTTTCTGCAAGCATCCACAAACTCACGGACAAGGTCTCTTCCTGCTGCAGAATGAGGTGCATCGTAATCATTCAACCCACAAGTATCAAACAAGGAAAAGCCGTCATGATGGCGTGTTGTAAGAGTTATATACTTAGCTCCCGATTTCTTTATCTTGCTAACCAGCTTTCCTATATCATCGGGATTAAACTTATCCATAAGCTTCTTATACTCCGCCATATCGCGGTTATGAAGCTTATATGTCCATTCTCCTGCTTCAATAAGTGAATATAATCCAAAATGGACAAACACCCCGAATCCAAGCTGTTCAAAGTCTTTTATATATTGTTTTGCATAAGGTATGTTCATATAAGCTCTCTCCTATTCGCAGTTTTTACACTACATTAAAGCATTTTGAATGTATAAATGTATTTGTCGGATGCAGACTGAATTTCGTTTATCAAATCGTTTGAAGTCTCGTCATAAACACCTATTGTTTTCATTCCTGCAGCTTTAGCTGTTTTCAATGCAATAATGTTATCATCCACGAACCAACAATCCTGCGTATCACACCCAAGCCGTACAGCCGCCTCTTTATAAATGATTTTCTCGTTCTTTGCATATCCAAAATCATCTATTGACCAGATATTATCAAATAATTCAAACACTTCATTATGAATAAGACATACATCAAGGTACTTATGAGGAGATGCAGTCAAAACATTCAAAGAATTCCCTTCCCGTTTTAATCCCAGAAGCGTTTCTTTTACGTTTTCCTTCAATTTAATCACCCTGGAATATGCCTCCAGAAATCGTTTATGCGTTATTTCGGCTATTTCATCTTTCGTTTTCTTCAACCCAAGAGCAATGCACATATCTGCCGCACCGCTATTTCCTAACGGCGTTATTGTTTTTACAAAATCAGACGGATAACTCAAGCCATATTCTTCAAGCAACTCAGTGTACATTTTCCCCCAGATCGGCATAGAATCGACCAGAGTGCCGTCAAAATCAAATATGTATGTCATTTATCATCCCTCCCACAAAACAGTGCACTCATTTTTTTAACCGCTTTATCACCGAAATAACAAAATCTATCCCCAAAGTTTTTATCAAAAGGCCAACGAGCGAGCAGATTGCCAGACTTATTCCGGATATCACGCCGCCGACAACGACAATCAGAAAATCTGTTATCAACAATGCTTTTCCGACATTGATTTTAAAATACTTCTTTATTATAAGCGCTATAATATCCGTTCCTCCGGAGCTTGCATCCACATAAAACATAATTCCGCTTGCAATTGCAATTATTACAGCTCCAGCAATCACGGAAAGCAGCATACCCGGAACAAGAATATTGACAGACATAAACACTTTTTCTGCGACGCCGACAAAAAGAGTTGTCAGCGTTGAACCCACAAATGTCTTAACTCCTGCTGATTTACCAAGAAAAACAAATGCAAGAACCAAGAGAAGAAAATTAATCGCCATAACTATTTTCGCAGGTGAAAAGTCGATAAAATTACTTAAAATTACAGATATCCCGCTCGTTCCGCCAAGAAGCAACAAATGCGGAAATATAAAAAGCACGGTTGCAACAGCGTATAATGCACTTCCAATTGTTATAAGTAAATAATCGTTGATATGTTTTTTCATACAAACCTCACATCTGTGTATGATAAAGGACAAGGGCGTTTGCCCTTGCCCTTTTATTGCATAAGATATTTGTCTTTCTACGGAAGAATCACTTCTCCGTCAACAATGAGTTTGAATCCTGCGCCGTCTTTAACTATCGCATAACCCTTTATTGTTTTGCCACTTTCAACGGTTACAGTAAACTGGTTACCCGGACGTGTCATTGCGATTTTCGTTCCGTTGTAAATGATTCCCTTTTCAACTGTATCTGCGCCAAAGCCAATAAACTCTGCCATAACTGCCTTTTCATTTCCTGCAGAGAAAGTGTCGATGATAATTTTCATCTTGTTTCCGGTATATTCCGGCTTTTCAATGCCGTATTCTGCAGTTACAGTGCAATTTTCCCACGCAAGGAATTTATATGTTTCATCAATGCTTACGATTTCAGAAGCGCCGTTAACTGTCTTCGTCCACCACTTAAATGTTCCTTTGGAAGCATCGGGCGTACAGGTAACTTCTTCGCCATAAGGAACAGTTGCTGTGCCGTTACCATCAACTACTGTAACTGTAACATTGATCGGATTTTCACGGTCATACTGTGCTACAAAAATCATTGTTCCTTCAGGAATAATTTCCTGACCAACTGTTACTTCAGTATTGCCGTTATACTGCTTCCATGCGCTTGCATTTTCAAAACCTGCCATTGACGGAAGAACCGGAACTTTTTTATCAGCGCTATCACTCTTAATAAGCTTTATAAGCTGACCGTTTGCGTTATAGAACTCTGCCTTATTCGCATTGCTAGCTGCATTGTCATACACTGCGATAAGGATGTTGTTATCTCCGCCTTCAGGAGTGTAGAAGAATTCGTTCTCATAAGAAACAATCTTCTTGTTCAGGCTGAGGCCCTTTGCCCAGTAAAGGAACTGTGCACCTCCGTTTGTTTTCGGAGCAGACATCTTATAAGTACCCTTATATTCGCCGGTTTCCTGAAGAGTTGCTGTGATTCCTGCAACTGTTGCTGATTCTTCACTTGCATTATACCCCGCACCTGAAACCGTGGGGCTATACTGAGTTAGAACCGGTGTCTCGGTCGTGAATGCGTCGGTGATATCCGGGTCATCATTTGACGGAACGGTTACGGTGACAGACTTTGTTGCTTTCATATCACCCGGAAGATTTGCGGTAATCGTTACAGTGGCTGTTCCACTCTTTACCGCGGTGAGCTTTCCGTTGAGAACCTCGTCGGTAAGATTTTCGCTGAGAACACCATCAGCAGTCGGTGCACAGTTATTATTAAATACTACCGCATCTCCGCTCACAGATACTGTAATAGTTGTAGTGTCAAACTCTGCAAGTTCCGTATATCCGCTGTAGTTTACCTCAGCATCACCAAGAAGAGCATTTGCAGTAAAGTCAAGACTTTCGCCTTTTTCAAGGGTTACATTATCCGAAAGAATTGTTCTGATCGTTGCAGTCTCAGGCACGGTAGTTGGGGTGAAAGTAATTGTTTTAAGACCAACAAACCTTCCCGTTCCAGCAGTTACTCTTGCAAGCA
>JAZLCV010000187.1:0-1699 GCA_045614365.1 Eubacteriales bacterium
CGCTTCCCACATCACGCAAAAGCGCGCGCTTTGCACATTCTGCCGCCATATCTACGGTTCCGCCGAGTCCTACACCAACAACAACAGGCGGACACGGATTAGAGCCTGCTTTTGACACGGTTTCTACGATAAAGTCAACTATATCATCAGTAGTTGCGGAGGGCTTAAACATCTTCATAGCGCTCATGTTTTCACTTCCGAAGCCTTTGGGAGCCACTGTTATCGAAATCTTATCACCCGGCACAATTCTGGTATGTAAAATTGCCGGGGTGTTGTCGTTTGTATTCACGCGGCGAATAGGATCTCCGACAACAGAAAGACGGAGCTTGCCGTCCACATATCCGCGACGCACTCCTTCATTTACCGCCTCATAAAAATCGCCGTCGGTAAGATGAACTTCCTGCCCAACATCTATGAAAACAACCGCCATACCGGTATCCTGACACGCAGGGATACCTGACTCTGATGCAAACCGGGCGTTTTCACACATAACCTTGAAAATATCACGGCCTACGGGCGATTTTTCCTCTGCCATCCCCTTTTCAAACGAGGAAACAACATCACGCGTAAGATGACAACACGCCTCTTCACAAAGACGTGCAACCTCGCGGGTTATTTCCTTTACCGAAACCTCTCTCATCTCTTTACTTCCTTTCTGTTTCTGCAATATATACACCTGCCATATGCGCGGCAACCGCGCCGTCTGCACATGCAGTTACAATCTGATAAGAAAGCTTCTCTCTGATATCCCCCGCTGCAAAAACACCGGGAAGATTTGTCATGGTATCTTCTTTTGCGTCAATATATCCCGATGCTGTAAGCTTAACACTCTCTTTTATCACATCGGTATTAGGCACACTTCCTACCGCAATAAAGCATCCTGAAACGTAAATCTCTGCTTTTTTATCCGTTTTTACATTTTTAACGGTTACTGAACTCACCCGCTCATCACCGTTTATACACTCGACAACAGAATCAAGAACAAGCTCTATATTCTCAGTTTCCGAAACCTGCTTTGCAAGAGTTTCAAAACCGCGGAAGGCATTTCTGCGGTGAATAAGATAAACCTTGTTGCAGATTTTTGCAAGGTAAAGAGCATCCTCAAGCGCGGTATTTCCGCCGCCGACAACACACACCTCACGACCACGGAAAAAGTTACCGTCGCATGTTGCACAGTATGATACACCAAGTCCGCGATACTTTTCCTCGCCCGCAACTCCAAGAGGACGGTGCGATGCACCCAGCGCAAGAATTACTGTCCTTGCAGCAATATCTCCGTTGCTTGTTTTTATGGTATTGGAAAGCTCGTTGAAATTTATCCCACTGACAGTGCAGGTTTTAATTTCTGCACCTAATTTTTTCGCCTGAGCCGACATCTTAGCCGAAAGCTCAAAGCCCGAAATACTTTCAAAGCCAGGGAAGTTGTCAATTTCCGGAGTTTCCCCCATTTGTCCGCCAGGCATCATGCGTTCAACAACAACAGTTGAAAGTCCTGCCCGGCAGGCATATATTGCCGCAGTCATTCCCGCAGGACCAGAGCCGAGAATAGCAACATCGTACATTGCAGATCATCCTTTGCAAAATTTTCACTTAAAACTTTTCAAAAAAAGCAGATACAGCCTTATATGTCATAAAAACATCACTTTTTGCAACCGTTTCAAACGGAGAATGCATTGAAAGCACCGGAACACCGGCATCA
>JAZLCV010000188.1:0-6875 GCA_045614365.1 Eubacteriales bacterium
AAAGCATAACAACGATATATACGGGGAGAGCGGGACAGCACAGGTTGAAAAGCCGTCCTGCTTATTTTTATGCGGAAATACATATATTTTGCTTCAAAACTATTGACGAATAGGGAAAAATTTATTAAAATATATATATTAAAACAAAGGTGGTAAGAAAAATGTATGATGTAGCATGCGTTGGCATCCTTGTTGCGGATGCAATATGCAAGGAAGTGAACAAGCTTCCTGAAAAGGGAAAACTTGCTCTTATAGACAGCGTTAAGTTGTATAACGGCGGATGTGCAATGAGCGCGGCAATAAATATGTCTGTTCTCGGCTCGAAAACTGCTATGGTCGGAAAAATCGGAAACGACGGTTTCGGTACATATTTAAAATCCGTTCTTGTTGAAAAAGGCGTAAATATCGACGGTCTTGTTATTGAGGATGGCGGAGATACCTCTGCATCCGTTGTTGTTGTTGATTCAAGCGGAGAGCGTTCGTTCCTTCATTGCAAGGGAACCAACGATACTTTCTGCTATGATGATGTGAACTTTGATGTTATTGAAAATTCACGCATAGTATTTGTTGCCGGCTCGATGCTTATGAGCACGTTTGACGGTGAGGACTGTGCACGTATGCTGGGGCGCGCAAAGGAAATGGGCAAAATCACGGCGCTTGATACCGCATGGGATGATAGCGGACGCTGGATGAGCGTGCTTAAGCCCGCTTTGCAGTATGTTGACTATTTTATCCCCAGCATTGAAGAGGCAATTGAGCTTGCCGGCGGTGAAACAGACCACGACAAAATTGCAGATTTCTTCTTCGATTGCGGTGTAAAGCATGTTGCAATAAAGGTGGGCAAAAAAGGATGCTACTGCAGAGAAAGCAGGGAAGCAAAGGGCGTTTATATTGCTCCGTTTACCCGCGAAAATCCAGTTGACACGACCGGCGCCGGAGATTCGTGGTGTTCCGGTTTCCTTCACGGTATTGCAATTGGCAAGACGATGGAAGAAGCCTGCCTTATCGGAAATGCCGTCGGTGCGCATATCATTATGGCTGTAGGTGCAACAACAGGTATTGTTCCTTATTCCGAAATTGAGAAATTCATAGAAGAAAACAGGAAGTAAACAAAATGGTGATGAAGGTTGAAAAAAACCACAAGACAGCTAATTTAAAGCTTGTCAAACAATCAAACCTGACCCTTGTTTTCAACTTGATAAATGAGAATCAGCCCGTATCGCGAGCCTCAATAGCTCACGCTACGGGCTTGAGTCCTACTACAGTTTCTTCGCTTGTGGATGAGCTTATCTCGGAAAATATGGTTGAAGAAACGGGAATGGGCAAGCTCTCCGGCAGCGGAAGAAAGCCTATTCTGCTTGCAGTAAAGCGTGACGGCGGATGTGTGGCTGCGGTTGAAATCCGTGACGGAGGCTTTAACTTAGAGGTTTTTAACCTTGAGGGGGCAAGCGTTCTGTACTGCAGCAGAGAGATAACCGATTACGGTGATATAGGAAATATTATTGCCGATGAGGTTTTGGAAAAGTGCCGCGAGTTCGGGCGGCTTCTCGGTATTTGTGTGGGTGTTCCCGGTGTTATTGACAAAAAGACGAAACGCGTTTTGTCAACGCTTATTCCCATCACGCGCGACAATGATTTCTTTAATGTTATAAGAACCCGTTTTCCGGATATAAAGGTAAAGCTCGGTAACGAGTCGTCGTTTTGTGCATACATTGAAAAGACGCAGAAAAAAGAAATTCACAGCCTTGTATATATTGACATAAACATCGGTATCGGTGCGGGTATAATACTTGACGACAGAATTTTCACCGGTGCATTCGGAAATGCCGGTGAGTTCGGGCATGTTTCCGTTGATATCAACGGAGAAAAATGCAAATGCGGAAACTTCGGATGTCTTGAAGGGCTTGCGAATGTTCCTGCGATATGCAAGGCGGCCGGAGTGTCAAAGCTTACGGAGATTGACACGACGGATGAAAAAAGTATTGAAAGGCTTCGCGGTGTGTGCAGATACATTGCATCGGGAATAAATAACATAATAAATATGATAAACCCCGAAGCGGTTGTTATCGGAGGCGAGATTTCATATCTGGGTAAGCCGTTTCTGGAAGAGATAAAAAAAGAGCTTGCACCGATAATGTTTGCGGCGGATATGGAGCGTTTTTCGCTTGAGTTTTCCTCGGTTGACGGAAACCCCGTAACGCGCGGAGCAGGCAGATATCTGCTTGACCGTATATTTGAAGACGGAGATTTTATTATAGAATAACAGGTGATGAAGTTGTCGATATTCGACCTTTTTAAGAAAATAGAAAGTGAAAGAAAGCCGCCACTCGGAAAACCGGAGTGGATTATTGCAGGTCTTGGCAATCCCGGCAAGGAATATGATATGTCGCGTCACAATACCGGCTTTATGGCGCTTGATACAATCGCGGGAGTGAGCAAAACAGATGTGCGTGAGCTTAAATTCAAGGCGCTCTGCGGGAAAGGCGAAATTGCCGGACAAAGTGTTTTGCTGTTAAAGCCGCAGACGTTTATGAATCTTTCGGGTGATGCAATTGTTGCTGCAGCGGCGTTTTATAAAATACCTATGGAAAGGGTTATTGTGATATACGACGATATCTCTTTGCCTGTGGGGAAAATCCGCGTCCGTGCAAAGGGAAGTGCCGGCGGTCATAACGGAATAAAAAACATTATTGAGCGAAGCGGCACTGACGTGTTTCCGCGCATTAAAATAGGCGTAGGGGCACCGAAAGGCGAGGGAGAGCTTGTCGGTTGGGTGCTCGGATCCTTTTCAAAGGAAGAACAAACCGTTCTTGCGGATGCAATAGACCGCGCGTGCAAGGCGACGGAAGAAATAATGACTGGCGGGTGTGCCGCAGCGGCTCAGAAATATAATTAAGGCAGGTTTGTTTTTATGCTTGCTTTGACAGAGTGTTTAAAACATAATAAGGATTTTTCTGCTCTTTTGCAGAAGCTTGAAGCCGGAGAATGCCCGATTGCAATCTCCGGCTTGTCTGCCGTACATAAAGCGCACATAATTTCAGCCGTGCGCATGATAACCAAGAAGCCGGTTATATGTATATATGCCGACGAGCTTGATGCACGGCGTGCCGCACGTGATATATCCGTTATGTGCGGTGAAGAGGCGCGTATTCTGCCGGCGGTCGAACGGTCGTTCCACGATGTGGATTCTGCGTCTCACGAGTTTGAGCACGAGAGAATAGCCGCGCTTCGTGCACTTGCTGACGGAACAGCGGGCATAACGCTTGCGCCGGTGTTTTCACTTCTTCAGCGAACTGCGCCGCCGGCTGAGGTTGCAGAGAAAAGCATTACGGTGAAGCTTGGGGAGGAGTATTTTCAGGAGAAGCTTATAAAGAAGCTTTCATCTTACGGATACGCAAGAACCGATACCGTAGAAAGCGAAGGACAGTTTGCTGTTCGAGGGGGAATTGTTGATATTTTCTCTCCGGGAGCAGAAAATCCGGTGCGTATAGAGTTTTTCGGCGATGAGGTTGATTCTATGGGCTATTTCGAGGCAGAAACTCAACGCCGCATAGAAAACGCAAAAGCAGTACGTCTGCTTCCGGCGGCAAGTTTTGGGACGGATGTATATTCTTCGCTCGGGAATGCTTTGCGTGATGCGCTGTCGCGTGAACAGAAGAGAAAGAAAAAAAACGAGCGGATGATAAAGACACTCGAAACGGATATAGAGCTTATTGAAAACGGACTTCCTCTTCGTGCGCGCGACAGATATTTTAACCTTATTTATCCGGAGCATCATTGTGCACTGGACTATATTTCCAATGATACAATAATATTTGTTGACGATTATTACCGTATCCGCGATGCTGCGGGACGGGAGAGAAAGCGCGAGTTGGATGACGTGCGGAGTCTCATTTTTGGAGGTGTTCTTCTTCCTGAAACAGATGGATTTTGTGAAGATTTTGAGCTTGTTAAAAGATTTGTTACCGAGCGGAAAAGTGTATTTTTAGAGGCGTTTGTCCGCGCTGAATACGGAATTTCCCCGAAAGCCGTGTTGTCTATGATTGCGAGAACGCTTCCAAGCTACGGTGGAAATCTTGAGCTTGCGTGTTCGGAAATCTCAGAGAATCTTGCAGACGGTAACCGTGTTATGATACTTACCGGTAGCCGCAAGAGCGCGGAGAATATGCAGGTCTTGCTTCGCGAACGGGAAATATCGGCGAGCCTTGATTTCATGCTTGCATCGCTTCCGGAAAAACCGTGTGTTATAATCGGCGAAGGCGTTCTTTCTTCAGGATTTTCATATCCCGGAGATGACTTTGTTCTGTTTACCGAGGGGCAGCTTATGCGCACGGCAGGAAAGCGAGGAAGGATAAAGCGCGATAAGAAGAATAGTCAGAAGATAAGCAATTACCGCGACCTTACTCCGGGATGCCTTGTTGTTCACGATTTGCACGGTATCGGAAGGTTTGCGGGGATTTCAAAGATAAAAACCGACGGCGTTGAAAAAGATTATATAAAAATAATGTATCTCGGCACGGATGCGCTATACGTTCCTGTAACTCAGCTTGATATGGTGTCAAAGTACATCGGCGGCGGTGAAGAGAGCGGTGTAAGGCTGTCAAAGCTTGGCGGTGCGGAGTGGCAGAAAGCAAAGCTTCGTGCTAAAGGTGCGGCAAAGGAGCTTGCCGAGGAGCTTATAAAGCTCTATGCTGCGCGGCAGGCGCTTGAACGCGAACCATTCCCGCCGGACAGTGATTGGCAGAAGGAATTTGAAGAGAGCTTTGAGTTTGAGGATACAGATGATCAGCTTCGCTGCAGTGCAGAAATAAAGGGAGATATGCAACGCCGCTATCCTATGGACAGACTTCTCTGCGGAGATGTCGGCTTCGGCAAAACCGAGGTCGCATTCCGTGCGGCGATGAAGTGTATCCTCGGCGGAAAGCAGGTTGCGATTCTTGTTCCTACTACCGTACTTGCTGAACAGCATTATATGACGGCGTGCCGAAGATTTTCAGGCTATCCGATAAAAATCGGGTTAACCTCGCGCTTTTGCTCGGACAGGCAGAATAAAGAAACTCTCCGCGGCGCGAAAACCGGAGAGCTTGATATGATTATCGGAACACATAAGCTTCTTGCCAAAACCGTTAGCTTTAAAAACCTCGGGCTTCTTATAGTTGATGAGGAGCAGCGCTTCGGTGTGTCACACAAAGAGCGTCTCAAAGAAATGACGAAAGAGGTTGATGTTCTTACTCTTACCGCGACACCTATTCCGCGAACGCTCAATATGGCGCTTTCCGGCATCCGCGATATGTCGATTATGGAGGAAGCACCGCGCAACCGTCACCCGGTTATGACATATGTTTTTGAGCATGACCGCGAGATAATTGCAGATGCTATACGCAAGGAAATTGCGCGCGGAGGTCAGGTGTTCTATCTTCACAACAACGTATCGTCAATTGAAGCGTGTGCGGGGCGTATTTCACGCCTTGTACCGGACGTTACCGTTGCTGTCGGTCACGGACAGATGGGAGAAGGCGAGCTTTCCGAGGTTATGCGGAAAATGGGAGAGGGAGAAATTCAGGTTCTTGTTTGCACGACTATTATCGAAACGGGAATTGATATCCCTAATGTAAACACGCTTATCATAGAAGATGCCGACAAAATGGGGCTTGCCCAGCTTCACCAGATTCGCGGACGTGTCGGGCGTTCCACGCGCCATGCATATGCGTATCTCACATACCGGCGCGGTAAGGCTTTGTCCGAAATTGCAGAGAAGCGTCTTGCGGCAATACGCGAGTATGTCGAGTTCGGCTCAGGGTTCAGAATAGCAATGCGTGATCTTGAGCTTCGCGGTGCGGGCAATGTTCTCGGTGCGGAGCAGAGCGGGCATATGATGAGTGTCGGATATGATATGTATTTAAAGCTCCTTGAAACGGCAATCGCTGAGGAAAAGGGCGAAGAGACAACGTCACTTACGGTTTGCAGTGCTGATCTTACCGTGTCTGCCAATATTCCGGAAAAATACGTTGCGTCAAGCGAAACGCGAATGGATTTGTACCGTCGTATCGCCTCAATTTCGGACCGAGAGGATGCAGATGACGTTATTGATGAGCTTATAGACCGCTTTGGTGAACCTCCAAGAGAGACAATGACCCTTGTTGATATCGCGCTTTTGCGTGTTGCGGCAGCGGAAGCCGGAATATGCGATATAACGCAAAAGGGTCAGAGTGTTAAGATAACAATGGTTGATCCGACGTTTGATATTATCTCAAAGCTCTGCGCAAAGCAGGAATATAAGGGCAGAATTTTGCTTAATGCCGGTCAGGAACCGTATCTTATGCTTAAGCTTCGGAATACAGACGATCCGTTGAAAGCATCTGAGACTTTCGTAAAAGCCTATAAAGAAGCAAAAGAACAGACGGAATGACTTCTAATTCCGTCTGTTTACAACGATGAAAAAGAAATTGAACTTTTTTGAAAATAACAGTTGAAATTTCTATGAAATTATTGTATAATAAGCTTTGGATTTACGGAGAGGTATCGAAGTGGGGATGTTGCCGAGCGCTGCCGGTGGCAGAGAAAGCGAGGCAAAAGGAGTGGCCGCGGTCGGAATTTTCGCACGGCAGTGCAGAGAAATTCCGGGCACCGCAACAGGACATAACGGGGCTCCCCGTTCGGTAGAAAAGTGAATAGTTTGTTATACTTCGGGTGAAGTTAACATATATGGAGAGGTATCGAAGTGGGGACGTTGCCGAGCGCTGCCGGTGGCAGAGAAAGCGAGGCAAAAGGAGTGACCGCGGTCGGAATTTTCGCACGGCAGTGCAGAGAAATTCCGGGCACCGCAACAGGACATAACGGGGCTCCCCGTTCGGTAGAAAAGTGAATAGTTTGTT
>JAZLCV010000189.1:0-3217 GCA_045614365.1 Eubacteriales bacterium
AAAAGCGGCGAGCTTATGGCAATCGTCGGACCGACCGGTGCAGGAAAGACAACTCTTGTGAATCTGCTTATGCGTTTTTACGACATCAACTCAGGAAGCATACGTATCGACGGAACAGATGTTTCTGAGATTACACGAAAAAGTATGAGGCTTGCGTATTCAATGGTATTGCAGGACACCTGGCTTTTCCACGGAACCGTGTTTGAAAACATTGCTTACGGTAAAGAGGGCGCAACGCGTGAAGACGTTGAGAGCGCTTGCCGAGATGCCGGAATACACGATTATATCGTAACGCTTCCACAAGGTTATGACACGATTCTGGTTGACGGCGGCACAAACATTTCAAAAGGCCAGAAGCAGCTTCTCACAATAGCACGGGCTATGCTTGCAGACGCAAAGCTCCTTATCATGGACGAAGCGACATCGAACGTAGATACACGTACCGAAAAACAAATTCAGAAAACAATGCGCAAACTTATGGAGAAAAAGACGTGTTTTGTTATCGCACACAGACTCTCAACCATCCGCGATGCAGATATTATACTCGTTGTCCGCGATGGCAATATAGTCGAATCAGGCACACACGATGAGCTTGTTGCAAAAAAAGGATTTTACAAAGAAATGTTTGACGCACAATTTATTTAACTGAATGATTAAAAGCTGTAGAAAATGGTAACAACTCATTTTCTACAGCTTTTGCTATAACTTGAAGTTTTTTTACTTTTTTATTCCGGGAAGCTTATTATAAATTTGGGCAAGCCTTTCCCCTTTTGGCAGGCGTTTTATATCGTCTTCGGTTATTGCACGAAGAACAACCAATGATGCGACATAAACAATCGCGCCACAACCTATCCCGACAACTGTTCCGACATTTTCAGAGGAGCCAATCATAACAGCGCGGGATACCGCAACTGACGTAAGTGCGCACAGTATTGCCGATATAGCAGGTTTTACAAACACTGTCATAAAGTTTATATTTAACTTCGTTATGCGTAGGAGAAAATACATGCTGATCAGCATTATGAGCACATAGCAGATCAATGTGCCGATTGCCGCACCGAGGATATTGATTTGCGGTATTCCGACGGTGATATAATTGAATGTAAGTTTGAACGCGGCACAACCGACCATTATTTTAACCGGAAGGTCTGCCCTTCCGACAGCCTGAAGCATACTGTTTATCGGAGAACAAGCTGAAGAAAAGATAACAGCTATACCAAGAACGGTGAGAAGCGGAACGGCAATTTCAACCTCTTCCGGCTTACTGCCGTAAAGAAGCGTAAGCACCCCGTGAGACATTGCCGACATACCGATACCTGCAGGAAGAACCAGAAGCATTGTCATACGAAGAACCGCCTCTACGTTTTCTTTGAGCTCGCCAACATTCTTCTGAGTCCATGCAGTGGTTATTGCCGGAAGCGCACTTACGCCGAATGCCACAGTAAAGGTAGGAATAAGATTGTACAGCGTAACCGCCATACCTTTATAACAACCGTTTAAATAATTAGGAATGTCCTCAAGCGCTTTTGTTGCCGGAAGAGCGTTTCCGTAAATAGTGCGCAAAACGTCATAGCCGGTATCAACAGCGTGATGAAGCCTGTCGTACACCGACAAGAGGTCTATAACTCCGGTAATCTGACCGACGCAGGAACCGAGAGCAATAGGAACTGCCACCTTAACGATTTTTTTTAAAATCATTCGCGTCGGAGTAACCTTTTGCGGAGCTGCAAGCTCTGCATGGGTTATTCCGTCTCCTCGCACCTTATGGCGAATAAATACGGAAAGCCAGCTTCCCATAGCCCCCATAGCAACACCGAGTATTGCCCCGGCGGCAGCAAACTGAAGGATTCTTATTTCTGCCTCATCAAAGCTTGCAAAGCTCTTTCCCAAAACAGTTCCGCTTGCTATAAATTCATCGGTACCAAGCTTATATGCAAGTATTGAAAGCCCGAAACCGAAAATGAGCTTTATAACAACTTCTACGACTTGTGCAATGGCTGTCGGATACATATTCCGCAAGCCTTCGTAATAGCCTTTGTACGCAGAAGTCATACAAACGAAAAACACGGTAGGTGCCATCGCCATAACAGCAAGATATGCACCAGGATTCTTTATCATTTTATTGACAAAAAAGCCTGCACCGAAAAACATTATACAAAATCCGATAAGACCTGTAATGAAGAACACAGTATTTGCAATGCGCAGCGTTCTCCGTACATCGCGAAAACGACCTTCGGAAACACTTTCCGCTACTATACGCGCTATTGCAACCGGAAGACCGGCGTTGGAGATGACGTAAACGGGCATATATATATCATATGCCGTAGAGAAATACCCCATACCGTCTCCGCCAAGGATGTTGGTGAGCGGAATTTTAAACAACGCACCTATAAGCTTTACAATAAGCGCCGCCACAGAAAGAATCATTGCACCCTTAAAAAAGCTTTGTTTTTTTCGTTGCTGCACAAAAACCACTTCCTTTCAGCCGATATGTAAATCACATTCCGAGGATATCAATTGCTTTCTTCATATCCTCTGCACCGAACACAGATGAGCCTGCAACAATGACATTTGCGCCTGCTTTTTTTGCAGCTGCTACATTATCACACGTTACACCACCGTCGATTTCAAGAAGGCAAGACGGATTTTTCGCATCAATAAGCACACGTGCCTCGGCGATTTTCGGAAGGCAGGAGTCAATGAATTTCTGACCACCAAAACCGGGCTCAACAGTCATAATAAGCACCATATCAAGGATATCAATATACTTTTCGAGTGCAGATACAGGCGTGTTCGGTTTTATGGAGAGAGCACACTTTACACCCGCTTCACGAATGCGTGTAAGAACCCTTCTCACATCCGAATCACATTCTTCATGTATCGTAATTATATGCGAGCCTGCTTTTATAAAATCATCAAGATAAAAATCGGGGTCCGATATCATAAGATGCACATCAAGCGGAAGAGCGGACACCTTTGAAATAGCTTTTACAACCGGTGCACCGATTGAAATATTCGGAACAAAGTGACCATCCATAACGTCAACATGAGCCCAGTGTGCGCCCGCATCCTGAAGCCTCTTCATTTCCGTTTCCAGATTTGCAAAATCAGCCGATAAAATCGATGGGGATACCTTAATCATTTTATTATACCTCCGGATTAAATATTTATATATATTATACACCAACCGACATTCCCGGTCAATGAACATTTAGCT
>JAZLCV010000190.1:0-1612 GCA_045614365.1 Eubacteriales bacterium
TGCGCTTCCTTCGGCGATTGCGTATAAGTTGCCGTCAGTGCCCTCAAGCAGTGCGCCGTCATCATTTCCGTCCTTAAGTATCCGGACCGTAACAGTGCCGAGAGTTCCGTCAATTTCTTCGCCGTTACTGAGCCACTTAACTTTTGGGGTAAGCTTTTCGCTGACATATATGTTATCCGCAAAAGACACTTCAATATCGGTAAGAGCTTTCTTTTCCGGCACTCCATTTATCTCAAGAGAAGATATGTTAATATGCCCCGCTTCATTCGTAACAAGAAGAAGGATATACACGCCTGACTCAAGTTCAAGTTCATTCACTGCCTCAGCCGATACAGCAACAAGCGGAGCTGCGCTTGTTCCCGTCGTCCCGCAAAGGTTTGCCCCATCTACTGCCTTGTAGTTTTCCGGATTTATAGCCGAAAATACAAATTCCGAAAACTTTTTTACGTTTTCTCTTGTGCAGGCTGTATCATCCACATTTCCGACATAGCTTCCATATACTCTGCTATCCGCAAATGCAGTTTCAAGCGTTCCTGCATACTGTCCGGCTGTAATCTGCGTGTCGGCAGGAAGAAGATATGCATCCATATCAGATGTTGCATCTGTGTAAAGATATGACTTTATCTCTGTTGTGTAAACTCCCTTTTCCGGAATTTCAACCTTGAATGCAACCCACTCGCCGGCATCACCTGCTACTGCACGTGTTGCTTTGGTCGCAGTATTTCCAAAATTACCGACCGCCATATTATATAAGTTTGTGTTTGCCCTTCCGATGAACGTTGATGTACCCGAGCCGAGATATGCCCACTCTGTATCCGTAAGCGTTTCAGTTGCAAAAACATTATTTTTCAATGTACGCGCTTGTGTAGACGTGTTTCCACGCTCAAGCCAGCTTCCGTTGCTAAACGAATACATGTACGAAGCTAACGCCTCATCCCCTGCCGATACCGCCGGTAAAAGCGATACAAACATTACAATCGCAAGAAAAAGCGATAATAATTTTTTCATAGGCTCCTCCTGTTTTATATCCCATACGAGGGACAAGAGACCAAAAAGTCACTGTCCCCCGTTGAAGAGTTTTTTATTGTGCAGACGCTGTTGCCACTGCCGCAGTATAGATAACATAAAGCTTACTATCTGTACCCTTGTAAATAAGATATCCGCGCGCATAGTTGTAGTTACTTTCTGTATTCGGCTTTGCACAGAACTGGCCGTGGTTTTCATTTCTCTGCGATGCAGCCTTTGAACCGTCGGTTGAACCGATGTTTATATCAGTATCGCTTCCGAAGAGGATGCCGGCTTCGACTATTTCTGATGCATTGCCTTTGTCGTACTCTATCATATAAGCTCCGTCAACAGGTGTGGAATCAAGAAGAACAAGCGGATTTTGGGTGATTTCTTCTGTGCCGAAAGTAATAGTCGGTGTGCCGTTCCACTGATAGAAATCGTAAGATGTTCCATAAGCTACAATATCATCACCGCGTTTCCAGTAAGTTGCTGTGTTGTTAATGTTCTCTGCTTTCGCCCCAAAAGTGCCGTAGTTATACTTTGCTACCGCACGGGTGATGCCTTCTGCGTCTTCATCACCTGCGAGCAACTGCTGAGTTGCATT
>JAZLCV010000191.1:0-3023 GCA_045614365.1 Eubacteriales bacterium
ACAGCAAAATATGTCAAAGAAAACATAAGTCCCAATGCAGATGATACGGATATAATCAAAATCTGCGCTCTAAAAACGGCGATGAAGAACCTTGCAAAGAAATATAACTGCCGTGTTGTTGCAGTGCAGTGCTGGACAGCAATTCAGGATGTCACGCATATCGTGCCGTGCCTTGCAAACGCACTGCTCACCGATGAAGGCATTCCCGTTGTCTGTGAAACAGATATCCACGGAGCAATTACGGCAGTTATGACGCAGGCTGCCACAATGAATAAACGCCCGCAGTTTTTTGCGGACCTTACCATCCGCCACCCGGAAAAAGAAAACTGCGAGCTTTTATGGCACTGCGGAAACTTCCCGTACTCTATGGCGAAGGATAAGGAAAGTGCTTATGCCGGAAAATATTGGATAAATCCGTCCGATAAATTCGGCACGTGTATGTGGCAGATAGCAAACGGTGATGTAACAGTTGCCCGCTTTGACGGTGACCATGGAAAATATTCTCTCTTTATCGGAGAGGCAAAGGCGGTTGACGGACCGTATAACGGCGGTTGCTATACGTGGATTGAAACTCGTGACTGGCCGCGATGGGAGCACAAGCTTGTGACAGGTCCGTATATTCACCATGTTTCGGGCGTATATGGAAAATACGCCGACGTTTTGTATGAAGCGTGCAAATATATCGGCGATGTAACGCCTGATGCAGCAGATTATTCAGATGAAGAATTAGCAGATATGTGGAGACGGTAAAGAAAATATGAATTTTAGAGAAAAAGCAATTGAATTAGTTTCAAAAATGACATTAGAAGAAAAGCTATCGCAGATGAATCACGACGCACCTGCGATAGAGCGTTTGGGTATTCCGGCATATAACTGGTGGAGCGAATGCCTCCACGGCGCCGCACGAAACGGTACTGCAACGGTTTTTCCGCAGTCCATCGCGATGGCGGCAAGCTTCAACAAAGAAAGAATGCGCGAGGTTGCAACAGCAATTTCTGATGAAATCCGCGCAAAGTATAACGAGAACAAAAAACAGGGCTTTACGGAAATATATCAGGGTATCACGATGTGCAGCCCGAACATAAATATCTTCCGCGACCCCCGCTGGGGAAGAGGTCAGGAAACCTATGGAGAGGACCCGACTCTTACCGGCATGATGGCGGCAGAATACGTCAAGGGACTGCAGGGGGACGGAAAGTACAGAAAGGTAGATGCAACGCTCAAGCACTACGCCGTACATTCGGGCCCGGAAGCAGACAGACGCGCTTTCGACATTGACGTTACGGACGAGGAGCTTTACGGCACATATCTTGCCGCGTTTGAATATTGCATAAAAAATGCAGAGCCATCAGCGGTTATGGCAGCGTACAACGCCGTAAAAGGAAGTCCGTGTGTTGCAAGCAACTTCCTTTTAAAGGATGTTTTGAGAGATAAATTTGGCTTTGAAGGATATGTAGAGTCCGATGCCAACGGTGTTGAATTTTTAGATAAATATCATAAGGTAACAAATACATCTGCGGAAAGCGCAGCGCTTGCGGCAAAATCTGGCTGTGATCTCTGTATCGGCGATGCATTCAAGGAGCTTCCTGAGGCTTACAGACAGGGACTTATTACGGAAGAAGATATTGACGAGTCTGTTATCCGTCTGTTCACAGCACGTTTCCGTCTCGGAATGTTCTCGGATGATTGCGAATACGACAATATCCCGTATGACGTGGTGGACTGTGAAAAGCACAAGGCATTAAACCTTGAAATGGCAAGAGAAAGCATAGTGCTTCTTAAAAACGACGGAATCCTCCCGCTTGACTCATCAAAGAAAATTGCGGTTATCGGTCCGTGTGCCGATGACATTGCGCCGCTTCTTGCAAACTACTGCGGCAGAGCATCAGAATATGTAACATTGCTCTCCGGTATACGCGAAAAAGCAGATAACGTTATGTACGCAAAGGGTGCGAATTATTGTGACGAGCCGCGCGAATACGACGAGAGGCTTGACAACGAAGCTTTGATTATCGCAAAGAAGAGCGACGTTATTATAATGTGCATGGGTATAACCCCGGCAATTGAGGGCGAAGAGGTTGACGGAAACTACGGAACCGAGGGCGGCGATAAGCGGAGCATCGAAATTCCCGAGGTACAGAAAAAGCTGTATCGCAAGCTACGCGAGCTTGGGAAACCGATGATTTTTGCAAACGTTTCGGGAAGCTGTCTTGCGCTGAGCGAACAGGATGAGGATTGCAACGCGGTGTTGCAGTGCTTCTATCCCGGATCCCTTGGCGGACGCGCACTTGCTGATATTATCTTCGGCGTGCGCTCACCGTCAGGAAGACTTCCGGTTACGTTTTATGCCTCCGATAGTGATCTTCCTGATTTTCGTGACTACAGCATGGAAAACAGAACATACAAGTTCTTCAAGGGAAAGCCGGTTTATTCCTTCGGTCACGGACTTACATATTCGGAAATCACGGAAGACTGGACTGATGAGAATACGGCGGTTATCAGGAACAACGGAAAATATGATACATATTATTCCGTCCTGAAATACAGCACCAACCCCTATAAGAAGTTAGAAGATTTTAAAAAGATATTCATAAAAAGCGGAGAAGAAATCACCGTTAAATTCTGACATGAAAGGAACTGATGATAATGGGAATTATGATAAATCTCGACTGCACTAATTTTTATGTGTCGCGCACAAATGTTGCCGAGAGTCTTGATGAAACGCACGTTCGAGCGCATATCGGGCAATATAAGAACACCGGAGTTACGGATGTTTTATTGAACGTTGGATCATGGACTTCGGTAACACCTTCGAAAATAAGGACAACCGTATATGAATCCTGCAAAGCGGCAGGAGAACACTGCGGTGAAGGCACGGGAGGTCGTTCCTATCCTGTATTGAAAAGGCTTCACGAAATCGGGCTTGATGAATTTGAAGTGTGGATGGATGAAGCTGCAAAAAACAATATCAACGCATGGCTTTCTTTCCGAATGAACGATGCCCACAACCTTGACAGTGATGA
>JAZLCV010000192.1:0-17169 GCA_045614365.1 Eubacteriales bacterium
ACCGACAAAACCGCTGTCCTGTGCGGTCCGCCGATTATGATCAAGTTCACGCTTGATGGTCTCTGCTCACTTGGCTTTGACAAAACGCAGATATACACAACGCTTGAGCTTCGCATGAAATGCGGCGTAGGAAAATGCGGAAGATGCAACGTTGGTTCAAAATACGTCTGCAAGGACGGACCTGTTTTCCGATGTGACGAGCTTGATGAGCTTCCGTCAGAATATTAAAAATCAATACAGTTTTGAGGTAGAAAGATAAGGGTGAAAAACATGGAAAATTTTGTTGATGTTTTTATATTTGGCAAAAAATATTCCGTTCCGGCAAGTCTCACAATTATGACGGCGATGGAATATGCCGGATATCAGCTTGTGCGCGGTTGCGGTTGCCGTAACGGTTTCTGCGGTGCGTGCGCCACAATTTATCGCATAAAGGGCGAGCGCGAGCTTAAAGCCTGCCTTGCCTGCCAGACACAGGTTGAAAATAATATGTACATAGCGACGCTTCCCTTCTTCCCGCTCGTAAAGCAGGGCTACGACATTGAAAAGATTCCGGTAAACGAATCCGTTATGATGCAGCTTTATCCGGAAATTTATGCATGCATTGGCTGTAACGCCTGCACAAAAAGCTGCACACAGAAGCTTAATGTTATGCAATACATCGCTTACGCACAACGCGGAGATTTTGAAAAGTGCGCAGAAGAGTCTTTTGACTGCGTAATGTGCGGCGTATGCTCGTCAAGATGCCCCGCAGGAATTTCCCACCCGCAGGTTGCAATGCTTGCACGCAGAATCAACGGCAAGTATCTTGCCCCCGGCTGCGGCCACCTCGAAGACCGCATTAAGGAAATCAACAACGGAGATTTCACGGATCTGATTGAGGCACTTATGCAAAAGCCAATTGAAGAGCTCCGCGAGCTTTACAACAACCGTGAAATCGAAGAATAAGGAGGGGGAGCAGAATGTATTCCGATAACTTTAAAAAATCACTTGCCGCCGTTGAAGCCGCAAGAGAAAAGAACATTGCGCTTGAACCTGAGCGTATGACCGCAAAGCAGAAGGAAGACCTTCTTTCTGCCTACCATCCCGATCATAAAAAAGATGAATTTGTCACACTTACCGTCGGACCGAACAAAGGTGATAAGGTCCCCACAGAGCTTGCAGAGATACTTCAGGCGCACAGCCGAATTTCCGCAAAGGATATAAACCTTGAAAAACCGGATTATGAAACAGATGTTCTTATCATAGGCGGTGGCGGTGCAGGATCATCTGCTGCGATTGAGGCGCACAAAGCCGGAGCTGACGTTATGATTGTAACAAAGCTCCGTATCGGTGACGCCAATACAATGATGGCAGAAGGCGGAATTCAGGCGGCAGATAAACCTAACGACTCCCCTGCAATCCACTTCGTTGACGCGTTTGGCGGCGGACATTTTGCCGCAAAGAGAGATCTTCTTTCAAAGCTTGTTTGCGAGGCACCGGAAGCTATTGCATGGCTTTCCGACCTCGGCGTTGAGTTTGACAAGGAAGCTGACGGCACAATGGTTACAACCCATGGCGGGGGAACTTCACGCAAGCGTATGCATGCGGCAAAGGACTATTCCGGTGCTGAAATTATGCGCACACTGCGCGATGAAGTACTTAACCGTCAAATTCCTGTTATTGACTTCACAGCCGCAATCGAGCTTATTCTTGACACAAACGGCAATGCAGCCGGTGCCGTACTTATGAATATGGAAACAAAAGAGCTTCTTGTTGCAAAGGCAAAAACCGTTGTAATTGCAACCGGCGGTGCAGGCAGAATGCATTATCAGGGCTTCCCTACCTCAAACCACTACGGCGCAACGGCAGACGGACTTGTCCTCGGATACCGTGCAGGCGCAAAGCTTCTGTATGCCGAAACGCTTCAGTATCATCCCACAGGCGTTGCGTATCCGGAGCAGATTTTCGGTGCGCTTGTTACGGAGAAGGTTCGCTCGCTCGGTGCAAAGCTTGTTAACGTAAACGGTGAGGTTTTTATGCATCCTCTTGAAACCCGTGACGTCGCCGCAGCATCAATTATCCGCGAATGCGCAGACAGAGGAAACGGCGTCGATACCGGACGTGGCAAAGGCATATGGCTTGATACACCGATGATTGAAGCAATCGGCGGAGAGGGCACGATTGAAGCACGCATCCCCGCTATGATGAGAATGTTTGCAGAATACGGCATCGACATACGCAAGGAGCCGATCCTCGTATTCCCGACGCTTCATTATCAGAACGGCGGACTTGATATCACTCCGGATTGTATGACGACAAACATCAAGAACCTCTTTGCCGCAGGCGAGGTTGTCGGCGGAATCCACGGCAGAAACCGTCTTATGGGCAATTCGCTTCTTGACATTATCGTTTTCGGTCGCAGTGCAGGCCAAAGTGCCGCAAAAGCAGCCAAGGAAGCAACTCCCGCAAAGCTTACGCTCGCACACGTCGAGAAGTTCGCACAGGAGCTTGACTCTGCAGGTATCTTCACAGATGCAGTTTCCCCCAAGCTTTTGCCGAATTATACAACACAGGATAATATATAGTTTTAACGGATATTCACCTATCTCGTCACACATCCTGACATAATCAACGAGATTGTTCATTGAACCGTTTCATAAAAACGCCCCCTGCGGATGAGAAATTTTCATCCGCAGGGGGTGTATTATCACTGATTCTTCCCGCTTATTGCTCACTTTTTATCATTATTTTCAGTAAGCAATTTTACAGCTCTGTCAAAATCACTTTCAAGCTGTTTCATTTCTCTTGCCCGATAAATCTCAAATTCCTTTTCAGCTTTATCAATAGCCTGCTTGTGCGATATATTTCCTTTCCCCTCAAGCAATCTTCTTTTATTGGCCACAATTTGATTATCAAGTGCATTTATCCAATCCTGCATTGACATAGGGATCTGTTCCAATGCCTGAAATTCAGCAAAATCAAGAAATTGAGAAACAAGAAGATTTAATCTCTGCCGCTGTATGTTCGTGAACCGCAAAATGCAATTTATTTTGAACTGTTGCAAAAAAAGCTTTTGTTAAATCAGAACGAGGGTCATAGTCTGTTGCCGTTGCATATATATCCGTTACTTGTTGGTAAAAATTTCTCTCGGAAGAACGTATATCACGGATACGCTGCAACAATTCTCTGAAATATCTTGATCCTCCTTGCTTTAAGCGTTCATCATCCATAGCAAAGCCTTTTTGGATATATTCGTGAAGCCTTTCTGTTGCCCAACGGCGAAAGCGTGTTGCAATCTGCGATTGCACGCGGTAACCGAGAGCAATTACCATATCCAGATTAAAGTGGTCAATATTTCTTTTTACCTGTCTTGTTCCTTCAGAACGAACTAACAAGAATTTCTTGTGAGTTGCCTTGTAATCCAGTTCTCCGTCATTATATATTCCGTCAATATGCTGACTTATGTTCTGTTGAGTTGTATCGTAAAGCTCTGCAATTTGATTCTGCGTAAGCCATATATCTTCATCCGAAAACCGCACTGATACCCTTTTTATTCCGTTCTCATCCTGATAAATGACAACATTATTATCGCTCATTTTTTATTTCCGCCTTTCAGGTTGGAAGTAGCAATTGTTCATTTTTTATTTACTGATTTTATAACAATTAGCGACTATTCTGCTTAACATTATACCACCAAATGTGATAGAAAACAACGAAAAAAACAGAGAAAATAGCGAAAATTCATATAAAACATCGAAAAGCCCGCCTCGATAAAAACAAATAGCGCCGGACTTCTCAACCGGCGCTATTTGCTCATTTAAGCATCTGGTCTGTAATTTATTCAGTTTGTTACATTTACCCGCTACAAAATATCATCCGGTGCAGAGATGCCGAAAAGCTCGTCGGAGGCTATCTGCGCTGCGCCCTGTGCAGACTGAGCGGATGCAACAAAGACCTTTTTGAATTCCGGAGTTTTCATAGCAAGGCGCGCGGTGTGAGAAACCGCAAGATCAATTGCAGCGTTATACATCGGCTCTATCTCAAAAAGCTCGGACGCATTTACGATAATGAGATCCGGCTCAAACATCATAATCAGATTGACAATTGCCGCACTCATATATCCGCATGCCTCATCAATCACGCGGCGGGCAATTTTATTCCCCACGCACGCGCGGTTGTGTATATCGGAAATTCCCACCGGTTCTCCGGAAATTTCTTCATAGCGCGACTCAATATATCCCACACTGCAGACGTTTTCAAGACAGCGAAGCTCTCCGTCCGGCACGGCTATGACCGTATGCCCGAACTCTCCGGCAACAGCGGCGTTTATCTCTCCGTCATATGCGTTTATTACGCCTATCCCGTCAGAGGACATATCGAGAAAAACAACATTCTTATGCTTTTCATCATTCAAGGCGCGTATCGTCCACAGACCTTTTGTTTTTGTATTGTTTGATATATAAACCGGTACACCGCAACGCTTTTCAAAACGTGATTTCACATCAACTCTATCCCAGTTCATAATACTTGAACTTACTTTTCCGTCGCAAGAAACATGCCCCGACACTGCGAAGCCGATCGCCTTTACATCGCTGTATTTACAGATAACCGACACAACCCGCTCTTCAATGACGGAAAGCACCTTGTCCGCCGTTTCTTTCTTCGATATCGGAACGCTTTCGCTCTCTAAAATTCCACCGACGAGGTCGGTAATTGAGATGGTTGCCTCATCAGGCTCTATGTTTATCGCGATGAGAGAATATGCACCTGCGTTAAATTCAAGCATAACGGCACGGCGTCCCGCCCCCTCATTTTTTATTCTCCCCGTTTCCGTAACAAGGTTTGAATCAATAAAAAAGTTAATTATATTGGTTATGGAGGATAAGCTGAGACCCGTTACCTTTGCAAGCTCGTTTCTTGACACCGGACTGTTCTTGCGAATGAACGCAAGTGCCTTTTCACGGTTCAGCTTTTGCATAAATCTGACATTTCCTACATTATCGAACAAATTCATCCCCCTCTTTCTTTTCATATATAATATCATAAAACCGAAAAAAACACAAACAAAATATTAATTTTATGTGTTGCAATGTTTTTTTGTAATTTTTTGCCGCAAGTGTGCAATTTCTTCTTGTAAGACGAAAAAAAATATGTTATAATATTGTTGAATAAGTGTATTCAATTTATTAAGATATTAACCGGAGGTTCTTATGGTCGAGTTTGTCACCAAAGAAACGCTTGAAGAATATGAAGCTTTCGTCTCCGCGCACCCGAAGGGGCATTTTCTTCAGTCCCACGCATGGAGCAAGCAAAAACCCGAGTGGACATGGGAAGGAATAATTGTCCGCGACGAGGACGGAAATATCCGTGGTGCAATGTCCGTTCTTATCCGTCGCGCTCCCTCTCTTCCATACAGCATTATGTATGCAGCCCGCGCTCCGGTGTGTGACATTCACGACAGGGAAACTCTTTCCGAGCTTCTGGAAGGAGCGAAAAAGCTTGCAGCAAAATACCGTGCGTATGTGTTTAAGCTTGACCCGGATGTTCCGCTTTCCGATACGGAATTTGCCGGCATTATGACAGAGCTCGGCTTCCGTCACCGCGATACGGGAAAGAACTTTTCCGGCATTCAGCCGCGATTCGTTTTCCGTCTCGATGTCGAGGGACGCGACACAGAAGAGCTTATGTCTTCCTTTCATTCAAAAACACGCTACAACATTCGCGTTGCCGAACGCAAGGGCGTTGAAATCCGCCTTTGCGGACTTGAAGCAGTCGGCGATTTTTCCGATATGATGCTCGAAACAGGTGTGCGTGACGGCTTTGTTGTAAGAAACCGCGAATATTTTGAAAATATGCTCAAAAACCTCGGTGAAAACTGCAGGCTTTATATGGCATATTCCGGTGATATCCCGATTGCCGGAACTCTTGCAATACATTACGGTGACAAGGTCTGGTATTTATACGGCGCATCCTCAAACAAATACCGCAACTTTATGCCCAACTACCTGCTTCAGTGGCATATGATTCAATGGGCAGTTGAGCTCGGATGCCGCATTTACGATTTCCGCGGTGTTTCCGGCGACCTTTCCGAGGACAATCCTCTCTACGGTTTATACCGTTTTAAAAAAGGCTTTAACGGCGATCTCGTCGAGTTTTGCGGCGAATACGATTATATATTCAGCAAACCCGTAAACTTTATGATTGAGAAAGGTGAATTTATTTACCGCAAGCTCCGTAAACAGCTCTTTATGCTAAAGCATCACAAATAGAGAAAAGATGTGTTGGAAATGACTTCATTTATCATCGAGAGAGAAAAGATAGAGCAGAATGCCCGCGAGATTATTTCCCGTGCCGGCGATGCGACCGTTTTTGCAGTTGTTAAAGGACATGGCTACGGTTTCGGACTGGACGAATATGTTTCCATTCTCCACGCCTGTGGCATCCGCCACTTTGCCGTGACGGACGTTTCCGATGCTCTTGAAATAAAGAAGAAGGAGCTTCCCGGCACCGACATTCTGATGCTCCGCTCTACTTCTCTTCCGGATGAAGTTTCTTCCCTCGTTGAAAATGACGTTATTCTGACAATAGGCAGCACGGATGCCGCTGTTGTCGTGAACAGAATTGCGCTTGAAAAAGAAAGACGTGCACGTGTTCACATCAAGGTTGACACCGGCATGGGACGCTATGGCTTTGCTCCGTCTGATGCCGAGCAGATCGTTTCTGTCTTTACAAGCTTTTGTGCTCTTTCTCCCTGCGGTCTTTATACGCATCTTACCTCCGCTTTCAAAAGCCGTCGGGTAACAGATCGGCAGGTTGATACCTTCCTTGCTCTGCGCGATGAGCTTTCCTCACGCGGTATTGATTGCGGAACTGTTCATTTTGCCAATTCCGCATACCTCTTCAGATTCCATGACCCGCTCGGAGATGCCGTGAGAATAGGCTCTGCTTTCACAGGCAGAATCGCTTGTAAAACGCGGAGAAGCGGGCTTGCGCGTGTCGGGCACCTGGAAAGCAACGTATGCGAAATACGCTGGCTCTCTCCCGGCTCAAAGGTTGGTTACGGCGGAGCATATACTGCAAAGAAAGCCGTTAAAACTGCAGTTATCCCCGTAGGATACGCAGACGGCTTCTGCACAGAAAAGGCAAGAGATACGTACAGATTCCGCGATGGAATTTTCTATGTTCTCTCCGATATAAAGCGCCTGCTTTCCGGAAAGCGCGTATATGTCAGAATAAATGGCAGACACGCAAGAGTGCTCGGTCACATCGGTATGACACACACGGTCTGCGACATAACCGACATTCCCTGCGAAATCGGTGACACTGCAGAATTTGACGTAAATCCGATATACGTTTCAAGAGATATTTACAAAGAATTTATTTAAAGCAAACCGAATGAATACGGTTTTTTCCGTTTCAAATATAAATACCGGGAGGTAATTGATTATGAAAATGGTAATGGCAATCATCAACGCAGACGACGCTCAGACTGTCGTTTCCAATCTCACAAAGTCCGGATTTTCCGTCACGAAGCTTGCAACAACAGGCGGCTTCCTTAAGACGGGCAATACAACAGTTCTTGTCGGTGTGGATGATGAAAAGCTTCAAGATGTTCTCGACATCATAAACAAACATTCACACAGCAGAAAGCAGCTTGTTCCTGCTACATCAGAATTTGGCATCGGTATGATCCCTACGGTTCCGGTTGAGGTTTCTGTCGGCGGCGCAACCATCTTTGTTATGGATGTTGAGCGCTTTGAAAAAATCTAACTGATGAATTTTGACGGTTTTTACGGAAACGAACGCGCAAAAGCGTACATCGACTCTGCTTTTGCGCGCAACGCCCTGCCCCACGCCCTCCTTATTTCGGGCGAGCGCGGGATTGGAAAAAAGACGCTTGCCGGCATCCTTGCGCGGGCAATTGTCTGCACCGGCGAGGGTGCGCCGTGCGGCAAATGCGATGCGTGCTATAAATCCGAAAAGGGTTTTCATCCTGATATTATAAAGTTGGATGCCGAGAACATAAAGGAAGATGCCGCGAAATACGGGATAGCTCTTCAAAAGGAAGGAATTATCAACGTAATACGCGATCTTAAGCTTAACGCCCTTCTGCGTCCGAACGACGGTGAGCGAAAGGTATATATAATCGACAATGCGGGATCACTCAGCCATGCATGTCAGGATGCTCTTTTAAAAATATTGGAAGAGCCTCCCCTATTTACTTTTTTTATAATTCTGTGTTATAATTTAAGTGATCTGCTTCCGACGATAGTTTCAAGAGCTGCACATATTGCGCTCTCGCCGCTCTCGGATGCGGATATGATTTCCGTTATAAATAAAAACGTGCCCGGCATTTCCGATGCCGAGCGCGATGAGCTTGTAAAAACAAGCGGAGGTATTTGTTCCTTCCTCGTTTGTGAAAAAGACAGCGACTGTACGGAAACGGCTGTCAGTATTGCAAAGGCGCTTCTTACCTCAGATGAGCTTGAAATCTTCCGGGCACTGTCCGTTCTTGACAAACGTAACCGTGACGGTGCAGCGGAGGTGTTCGACGAGCTTTGCATTCTTTTCCGTGATGCCTGCGTTCTCTCTTCCGGAGCTAAAAGCACGTTGATATCACGCGATAAATCCGGAATGTCCGGAAAGCTTGCCGATCTCTTTTCTCCAAAGCTCTCTTGCCACATCATTGACCTTTTTTCCAATGCTAAGGTCTTGTGTATGCGAAACGTAGGTCTGCCGCATATAACAGGAAATCTTATATGTAAACTTGCAGATACAGCCGCAAAAGCGGCTTTGAAAGGATAGATTTAATTTTGAAGGAAATAATCGGTGTACGTTTCCGCGACGGCGGAAAGATATATTCGTTCGACCCCGGCTCTATTTCCCCGCGTTCCGGCGATAAAATCGTAGTCGAAACCGCACGCGGGCTTGAGCTTGGCGTTGTTGCCGACGAGCGGCATATGGTCGAAGACGAAAAGATTATCGCACCGCTTCGTAAGGCAGTAAGAATGGCAAATCCCGTTGACCTTAAAACCGCTGCTGAGCTTCGCGACCGTGAAAGGAAAGCTGTGGTAACCTGCCAGGAAAAAGCAGACGCGCATAATCTTGAAATGAAGATAATAAATGCCGAGTGCTCTTTTGACGGTTCAAAAATTATATTTTACTTTACCGCAGACGGAAGAATAGACTTCCGTGCACTCGTAAAAGACCTTGCTTCTGTTTTCAGGACAAGGATTGAGCTTCGCCAGATAGGCGTTCGTGATGAAGCGAAAATGCTCGGCGGGCTCGGAATCTGCGGTAGACCGTTCTGCTGTGCAAGCTTTCTTGATGACTTCCAGCCCGTTTCAATAAAAATGGCAAAGGATCAGAATCTTTCTCTTAATCAGGCAAAAATCTCAGGTACCTGCGGCAGACTTATGTGCTGTCTTAAATATGAGCAGGATGCTTACGAGGATCTCATCCGTACCACGCCGCGCGTAGGCGCCGCGGTTGATACTCCCGCAGGTCCCGGCACAGTTTCTGATGTCAGCCTTATTTCCGGAAAGCTCAGGGTTAAAATCGAAGACGGTTCTGATGAAGTTATCTTAAAAACCTTTGACAAATGCGATGTATGCCCCCGCGGTGCCGACGGATGTCCGCACTCGCAAGGTAATGCAGCTCCCGCAAAGCGTGCGAAGAGATATGCAAAAGCCCCCGCAAAAACTGCGGAGGCATCTGATAATCAATAATATCTTCTTCTGCGGCGGGGCTTGCGCTTGTTATACTGTATAACATAAATAAAATAACAAATAACAGCAAGCAAAATGACAACGACGGCGATTAACGCATATGGACTTTTTATGATGTCCTTTATCTTGTTTACCACATAAGCGATTATCGAGCGTTCCACATCGTCTGCCGCAACAAGCGGAAGCGTTATATATTCGCGTTCTTCATACTTTATAAGTACAGAACCGATCTCGTCGCCCTTCTTTATCGGCGCTTCGATCTCCTCGGCAGCACTTGGAATAAGCTCGACCTTTTCCGCATCAAAATCACGCGGCATAAGAACGGCGTAGTCCTCCGGCGTGTGAGCAACAACATAGTCGCGGTGCTTTGCCGATCTCACATGAACCTCACATACTGGTTGGTTAGACGAGAGAAGAGTTGCTTTTTTGAAGTTTTCAAATCCCCATACTAAAAGCTTTTTTGATTCAACGAAGTTTCCCTTCTTCCCTTCGGCATCTTTTTCAGCGCCGAGGACAACAGAGATAAGCTCTACGCCGTTATATTCGGCACTCGCCGCAAGGCAGAGCCCCGCAGGCGTTGTGCTTCCGGTTTTCAAACCGTTAGCGCGCGAATATTTGTAGCCTAATTCTTTGTATCTTGATATGAGCGAATTTGTTGTGTAAAAGAATCTTTCCTCACCGATATTAGTTGCAGGAATGGTTGCCTTTTCCATAGCACAGATTTCGCGAAGACGGGCGTGTTTTCTTACCTCCATTGCAATTTTGGCAACATCACGGGCGGTTGTGTAGTGGTTCTCATCATGCAAACCGTTTGTGTTCACAAAGTTTGTTCCCGTAAGTCCGAGCTCTGCGGCACGGCTGTTCATAAGCTCCACAAACGCCGAAACACTTCCCGCCACTCGCTCGGCAAGAATGTTTGCAGACTCATTCGCGCTTGCCACAAGCAGGCAGATCAACAGGTTGTCAACCGACATTGCCTCCCCCGGCTTTATGCCTACCGTGCTTCCCGCATCCGAAAGACCTTCAAATGCGCTTTTGTTTGCGGTTATCACCTCACTGAGGTCTGAAAGCTTTTCAACGGTAATGAGCGCGGTCATAAGCTTTGTGATGCTTGCAGGATACTGCTTTGTATCAGCATTCTCGCCAAAGATTTCATGGCCGTCGGTTGCATCTATGAGAATAGATGCCTTGGAGTTTACATCCATCTTCTCTATTGCACCGGCAACGCACGAAAGTGCGAATACGCAGACAAGCAACAGAGAAATCAAACGCAGTAATTTCATTTCTTTTTCCCTCTCCTAAACTTGTTTTCTATATTATAACAGAAAACATTGAAATTAACAATATCCGAAATCAAACCGGTGATTATTTATGAAGTTTTTATTCCACGAAAGGATTCTCGGAGCAGCTACGCTTTTGTTTGTCGGCTTTATCTTTATTTTTGCTGCATCCCGCACACCGACATTAAACGCCGTTTCCGGTGCCGCGTTGCCCGCCGCTCCGTATCTTGTAAATATCAATACTGCCAATGCGGAAGAGCTTGATACACTTGAAGGTATCGGCGCAAAAACCGCGGAAGAAATCATCCGCTACCGTGAGCAGAACGGTGCTTTCAAAACAGTAAATGAGTTGTGCGAGGTTTCCGGAATCGGATCATCCACGCTTGATAAAATAGAAGAATATATAAAAGTTTAACAGGAGGCTATCATAATGAGAATACTTGTAGTTGACGACGAGAAAATCATCGTTAAGGGTATAAAGTTCAACCTTGAAAATGAAGGGTTTGATGTCGAAACAGCATATAACGGCGAAGATGCACTTGAAATTATCAAGAATGTGCATCTTGATCTTGTCATCCTTGATCTTATGATGCCTAAGCTCGACGGCCTTGAAACCTGCCGCCGCATCCGCGAATTTTCAACTGTGCCCATAATAATGCTTACTGCAAAAAGCGAGGATACGGACAAGCTTCTCGGATTTGAATACGGTGCAGATGATTATATCACAAAGCCATTTAACATCCTCGAGCTTAAATCACGTGTGCGCGCAATTCTGCGACGCTCCGGCTCTTCGTCCTCAAAATTCAAAAACACCCGTCTTATCGCAGATTCTCTTATTATTGATACAGAGCAGCGTAATGCATATCTTGACGGAACCCCCGTTCAGCTTACAGCCAAGGAATTTGACCTTGTTGAGCTTATGATGCGCAATCCCGGGCGCGTATACAGCCGCGACAATCTGCTGAACATTGTCTGGGGTTATGAGTATCCCGGTGATATGAGAACCGTTGACGTTCACATCAGACGTCTGCGCGAAAAGCTTGAAGCAAATCCTGCAAAGCCCGAGCTTATTCTCACCAAGTGGGGAGTTGGATACTATTTTAAAGCATAGTCATACTTTCAATATAAAACTAAGAGAAAGTATCTCTTTCCGGATACTGATTCTCTGTGGCATTGCGGCAATTCTTTCAGTGTACTTTATGAGTTCGGTTACCTTAAACAGGATAGAAACCGCTACACACCTTGACAAACAAACAGAACTTCAGGCTGCGGCGTCGGAATATGCGACGTCGCTTTCCGTATATGGAGCGGATGCAGAACTTGCCGTTCCCGATACATATGCAGGAATAAACCGCAGAGTTATCGCCACAGACACTTCTCTTCGCATTACCTTTGACAGTTCCGACATTGAAAATCATAATGGAAAAATCATATACCTGCCCGCCGCGGTTACTGCTTTGCAGGGTGATGAGTTTTTCGAGTTCAGTTCCTCTAATCTGCGCCTTGAAAGCTGCGCTTCTGCCCCGGTTGTCACCAACGGCAAAATAGTAGGCGCCGTATGTATTTTCGAAACAGACGTAAGTCTTCAGAACATATACAAGGCACTGCTTCCCGCGCTGTTCGTATCCGGCATTGTTACGATTCTGCTATTCCTGATTGTGGGCGTTGCTTTTGTCTGGTTCCTCATCCGGCGCATCTCGCACCTGATTGAAACGGTAAGAACCACTCAGGACGATGAAAAAATCGAAAAAATACCGGTAAATTACAGAGATGAAACCGCACCTATAATACGCGAATTCAACAATATATACGAAAGGCTGGATTATGTTCAGCAAATGCGTCAGGCTTTTGTTTCGGATGCATCCCACGAGCTTCGCACTCCGCTTGCAGCAATACGGCTTCTTTGCGAATCCATAACGCAGACAGACAACGTGGACACAGAAACCGTACGGGAATTTATGGAAGACATAATTTTAGAGGTTGACAGAATGTCTCACACTGCCGAAAAGCTTCTCGTCCTTTCACGTCTTGATAACGGAAGCAGAACAGGCCACGCCCCCATTTCCCTTTCTGAAACTGTGCGTAAAATGATAAATGCCTTTGAACCCATTGCTGCGGATAAAGACGTCACAATTGAAAGCTACATAGAAGAGAACTGCATCGTCCCCGGTGAAACAGAAGGGGCAAACCAGATTGTAGGCAACCTTATCGACAATGCAATCAAATACAACAACATAGGCGGAACTCTGCGGATATATCTCTTCTCTAAAAACGGCAAATGCACTTTCATAACAGACGACACAGGCATCGGCATTGCACCGGAATACCGCGAGCAGGTGTTTGAACGTTTTTACCGGGTTGACAAATCCCGTGAGCATGACGGTCGAGGCGGAAGCGGCCTTGGGCTTGCCATTGTTAAGCGCAATGTTGAGCATTTTGGCGGCACAATCGGAATTTCCGACTCCGTAACCGGAGGAACGCGCTTCACAGTCGTTCTTCCAAGTCTTCAGTCCGAGGAGGAGAACGCAATATGAAGAAGGCTGTTTTTATCTTTTTCACACTTTTTTTGCTTCTTTGCTCATGTTCCTATAATGCCAATGATGCAAAAAGCGCGTGTGTGCTGCACTATTCGGATGCAGAAAACAACAATCAGCTTGTTTCCGTCCCCGGAAAGCTCAGCGCACTCACAGCAGAGGATGCAGTCAGCGAGGCATTTCTTAAGCTCAAAACCCCCGAAAGCAAAAAGCTTTCTTCTGCCATCCCTTCAGATATAAAGCTTCTTTCGTTGTCTGTTTCGGACACTGTCTGCAATGCGGAGCTTTCATCCCGCTACGCCAGGCTTCCCGAAACGGCAAAAGCCGCGGTTACTGCCTGTCTCGTCAAAACGCTATGCAGTATTGAGAACATAGACCGTGTTATAATCTCATGCGACGGCACAGTTATGGGAGAATTTGATACAAACGACTTTCTTATTACTTCTCCGCGCACATATTACGATGTATATACCGTAAACCTATATTTTGCAAATGCTGATTTTAACGGTCTTCAGGCAGACAGCGAAACCATTTCGTTGTCTCCCGACACCACGCTCGAGCATGCCGTTATGTCACGCCTTCTCTCCCCATCTTCATCCGGAAAGCTCAAAAGTGCCGTTCCTGAAGGAACCGGACTTAATGATGTTTATGTCAGCGAAGGGATGTGCATTGTTGACCTGTCGCGTGAGTTTGTCGACAATGTTGTGCACGATGAATTGCACGAAGGTATTGCTATTTATTCAATTGTAAACACCATGACAGAGCTTCCCATGATAGACAGCGTTAAAATTCTTGTAGATGGGAAAGACTCAAACGGATATCTCCATTACAAGCTTTCGCTCCCTCTTACCAACAATTCAAAGCTGTTTCCGACACAGACTTCAAAAAATTAATTTTAAGGAAAGTTTATATGATTTTATTTCTTGATGTTTCACCGCTTCGTGATAAAGATGTTTTTGAAAGATTTTTTTCTTCCTGCAAGGAATACAGAAAGAAAAAAATAGAAAAACTGGCTAATGAAGCCGACCGCATACGTTCACTCGGTGCTGAGATTCTTCTTGCTTTCGGTATGATGGATCACAACAATCCGGATTATGATATTGCCGTATCGGAAAGCGGCAAGCCGTATGATAAAAACTCCGACATACACTTCAGCCTCTCACATTCCGGAATGTTTGCCGTTGCCGCTTTTGATGAATGCGATATCGGTATTGACATTGAAATTCCGAGAAAAATTGATTTAAAGCTTGCCAAGCGTTTTTTCTCCCCTGAAGAAACTGTATTGCTGAACGCATCTCCGGTCCCGGAAAAGCAGTTTTTGCGCACATGGACACGAAAAGAAGCGCTTATTAAAGCATATGGGAAAGCGCTTCCCTGTACATTTCCGGAGCTTGACACCGCTTCCGATAACGTAATGATAGACGGCATAAGTTACGGAATATCAACAAAGAGCGATGATGACTTCGTCATATCTGTTGCACGAAAAGGAGAAGCAAAACCGATCATTTGTGAAAACATTATGGTTATGTAGACTATATATCCATATGATATATCTCATGATATCATATGGATATATTTTACGCAAATCTGATGTTATAAAAATAAATAATTTTTTTTCGAAGAAAAAGCTTGCAAATTAAGGCAAAGTGTGGTAAACTATTATAGTCGCCTAAAGACATAGGGGTATAGCTCAGTTGGTAGAGCAGCGGTCTCCAAAACCGCGTGCCGAGGGTTCAAGTCCTTCTGCCCCTGCCAAAAGAAGAACACATCAAGCGGTGTGTTCTTCTTGTTTTGTGTTTTAAGATCTGAACCCGAGGCACGTGGAGCGTGTCGGGTGAGGTCCGAGCGCCACGCCCGGCAACTGACAACAATATAAGTCCCCATTTAAAAGCGGCATTATTTTTCTCATAAGCTTTTCCCCGATTTTGTAATGCATTTGAAACCTTTCTTCTCTTGACTTCGACAAAAACATATGGCATAATTATATGTGTCAATTATGATTATTGCAGAAAGCGAGGTGTTCCGTATGGGAGAAGTATCAATCCGTCAGATTGCCAAAAACCGAAAGGCATGGCACGATTATAATATTGAAGATTCTTTCGAGGCAGGTATTTCGCTGTGCGGAACCGAGGTTAAATCCCTCCGCGCAGGTGCGTGCAACCTCAAAGACTCGTTCTGCTCTGTCAAGGACGGTGAGCTTATCGTTCACGGTATGCACATCAGCCCTTACGAAAAGGGAAATATTTTTAACAAGGAGCCGCTCCGCAACAGAAAGTTGCTTATGCACAAATCCGAAATCCGCAAGCTTGCCGCCGCTCAGGCACAGGATGGCTATACGATTATTCCGTTGTCCGTTTACCTGAAAGGATCTCTTGTAAAGGTCCAGGTAGGCCTTGCGAAGGGTAAAAAGCTCCACGACAAGCGGGATGCAGCTGCTGCACGTGATGCAAAGCGCGAGATAGACAGAGCACTTAAGGAACAAAGACGTTAAAGGGGATACAGACAATGATATACGAAAAGATATTTTTAAAAGATGTTTTTGACGGCATAACGACTGATGCAACGCTCACAACATATGTACGTTCAACAAGCCCAGCGATTGAGCCGGACCGCAAGCGTGCGAGTGTTCTTATCTGCCCGGGCGGCGGGTATGGACGTGTCAGCGACCGCGAAAGCGAGCCGATTGCCCTTGAATTTGTTTCAAGAGGCTATAACGCATTTGTTCTGCGCTACTCAACAGCGGATATGAACGAAGAAAAATATCCTACTCAGCTTTTAGAAGCGAGTGCTGCACTTGCATATATCCGAAGAAACAGCGAAAAATATCATGTAAAGCCTGATTGCATCTGCATCTGCGGTTTCTCAGCAGGCGGGCATCTTGCTGCATCACTTGGCACACTCTGGAACGAAAGCGTTGTTACAGAAAGACTTGGCATTGAATTTGGTGAAAACCGTCCTGACGGCTTAATTCTTGGATATCCGGTTATAACCAGCGGAGAATTTGCGCACCAAGGTTCTTTCAAAGCCCTGCTGGGCGAAACTCCCGACAAAGAACTTTTGTATAAGTGTTCGCTTGAAAACTCGGTCGGAGATCATACTCCACCGGCGTTTATCTGGCACACTCTTACGGACGTAGGTGTTCCGGTTGAAAATTCTTTCTTGTTTACCAAAGCTATGAAAAAAGCAAACATTCCGTTTGAATTGCACATCTTCCCTGACGGACCGCACGGACTTTCGCTCGGAACGCGGGAAACGCAATCAATAAATAGTAATATGATAAATCCGCACATTAATTCGTGGATAGGCCTTTGCGAGCGTTGGATTGCAAGGTTTAGTGATAAATAAGGGGGCGTAATGGTTTCGACGGGGTTGTTGAAGCTCGGGTAGCGGGCAGAGGCGCAGAGCCGCTTTAAAATCTGCAACTTAATTTTTATAAATTAAATAACAACAATAAACTTATTGCTGCTTAATTTATAGCAGCCATCTTCCCCGGGAGGACCACGGTCTGGGAGTAAGGTGTCATGCAGTGGTGAACGTGATCGCGCAAAGCTTTGAGCGCGGCATGTAAAATGAAGCTACCGAATACGGAAGCCCGCCTGTCGGCGTCCGTATAAGGGAATTTAAACATCAGGCTGCGCCCGGAGAAAC
>JAZLCV010000193.1:0-10740 GCA_045614365.1 Eubacteriales bacterium
ATTGGAATCTTTCGGTTGGGAATACGGTAAGAAGGTATCAAAATTTGCTGCCGGCAAAATGTTTTTCGGAGGCATTTATGATAACGACAACCTTCATTTGCCGCAAAAGCCCGGACGGATATGGTATGAAGCAGATATAAACTACACCGGCGGAAAAAGAAAGAAGCAGCGAATAGTATGGTCAAATGACGGACTCATTTTTGTTACATACGACCACTACGAAACTTTTTATGAAATTATATAAAGGAGACTTTTATATATGGAAGAAATACGACATGCAGTACTCGACCTTAGCGGTTGTAAAACTTTGTATGACTTGCACACGCGGATACGTGATTCATTAGACTTCCCGGATTATTACGGAAAAAATTGGGATGCTTTCTGGGATTGTATTAATCGAGATTGCGAATATAACTTTATCACTATAACCGGCGAATCAAAGGTTGCAGATATACTCAAAGAAAGCATAGAGATGATGAATGAAATTTTAGAGGAAAACAAAGTTTATTGGCGTGGTCAGTTCGATTATGAAATAATCGATTGATGCCTATCTGACAGAAATACAGTACAAATTATATCGGAATGCTTAAACATTCAGAAACAAAAAATCCCAGAAAAACAGGAGACAGATAACCTTTTTGATTATCTGTCTCCTATATTTATGTGCTTTTACGTCGGAATGGCGCTGCAGAATCAAACGCTGAGCGCGAGTCCGCGCTTTTCGGTTTCGTCGCGGAGGATTTTGCGAAGGACGGCAAGTGTATCTTCCATTTTGTCGTTTATGAGGACATAGTCGTAATGACGCGACATTTCTTCTTCATACTCGTATCTCTTAAGGCGAAGCTCAATATCCTTTTCTCCGCGGCCGATAAGGCGCTCGCGGAGAACTTCTTTGTTTTTCGGCTTTAGGTAAATTGCGACAACATCAGGAAGAAGCTTTTTGAGGTTGAGTGTGCCCTCAACGTCAATGTCCTTTATAAGAACCTTGCCCTCTGCGGTCTTTTCCTCAAGAATTTTACGGCTGGAACCGTACATATTCCCGTGTATCGGGCAGGTTTCCAGCATCTCTCCGCGCTCGACCATAGCATCAAATTCTTCGCGCGTTACGAAGTAGTACGGTCTTCCCTGCTCTTCGCCCGGGCGCATTGCGCGGGTGGAAACCGTGGTCATAAGTGTGAGATTGTTGAATTCGGAGAGAAGCTCGTTTATAATCGTATTTTTGCCGACTCCGGCGCTTCCCGACATAATAATAAGCATAAGTGACACCTCATATTAAAACAGTTGTATATATAATACATTATTTTCTGCTGTAAATCAAGCAAAAACGTCGATTTTATGCTTGTAAGCGAAAAAGAATTATGTTATACTTAATAATGATTATATTGGATAATTATGCTCGTTGAAGGGAGAATGGAAAATGAAACGGATTTTGGCATTGCTGCTGATACTGTTTGCCGGCTGTTCTTTTTTTCGACCTGTTTCGGCAATACCGCCAAAACAGACAAAAACGCTTATCTGCCTTGACCGCGAATATAATTTCCGTGCAAGAGAGGAATATCTCTCCGTCTGCAGCTCATCCGACCATTCGGCAATGATACGCCCCGACGGCTCGCTGTGGATGTTCGGCGGAAATTACGAAGGTCAGCTTGGTATAGGTGATGTGCGTTATTCATACAATGCACCGATAAAGGTTATGGAAGATGTTGCAAAGGTCAAGCTTAACGACGATATAACGATTGTAATAAAGCGCGACGGAACTGTGTGGGGCTTTGGCAGAGATATTGCAAGCACACCGAAAAAGATTTTGCAGAACGCAAAAGATGCTGCAGCAGACGTCGGCGCACTCGGATATATAACCGCGGACGGTCACGCGTATCTTGCACCTATCGGGGGCGCCGGAAGGCTTGATATTGCAGAAAATGCAGAAGAAATTTTTGTTGAATATAATGAGCGTGAAGGTCAGGGGTTTTCGCAGAGCAGCAAAGAAGCGTCCGGCGGTAAGACTTTTTATTATTTTGTTATAATAAAGCATAAGGACGGCACGGTTTGTGAATATGCCGTTGACGGAGATGACAATGTTACGCGTCGCCCTCTTGCGGAAAATGTTCGTGATGTTTCGCTCAATACGTCAACTGCGGCATATCTTACCATTGTGAAGCATGACGGAACCGTTATGTACGGCACGGCACGAGGGGGACTTAAGTCCGTTAATGTGCCGGGATGTAAAGAGGCGCTTGCCTCCCCCGAGGGCTTGTTTGTTTTAAAGGATAATAAAACACTCTGGAATATAGACAAAAATCTGCAGTACGGTGAAAAGGTGAAGCTGTTTTCTCTCCCGCAGGCGCGCACAGCGTTTATGATATATACCAACAACTCTATTGAGCTTGGAAGTACGGTGCGGGCAGATATTGATGCTTTTAATGCTATAAACCGCGCAGGTATAAAATGCTATAATATGCCGATGTATGACGATATTTATAAAAAAACGATGGAAATCGTCGGCAGTGAAACAGATAAATACGTTCAGGCAAAGCTTGTCTGCCAGTGGATAGTTGATCGCATAACGTATGAGTTTAACGATCACGACCAGAGCGGTGTTGAGGGATTCCGTCAGGGTACGGGCGTATGCGCAGCGTATTCAAATCTCGCACAGATAATGCTTTCGTATCTCGACATTCCGATTGCAGATATAAACGGAGAGCGGCATGCGTGGAATATTGCAATCATTGACGGCGTGGCGGTGTTTATTGACCTTACAAATGCAGACTATAACCCGATCGGATATATGTTTGATTATCCTGCACTGACATCCGCGAAAACTATGTGCTCTAACACTTACAGGGAAACTCCGTATGACGACTGGGCGGCAACGGAAATCCGCGGTGCGTATGATTACGGACTTATTGACGAGCCGTTAAATTCGGATATGAGGACTCCCATAAACCGAGCACAGTTCTGCTCTCTTGTTCGTGCTGTTATTGAGCAGGCAAAGGGAAAGAAAATAGATAAGCTTATAGGAGAGCTTGGAAAGAGCGGCGTTTCCGTAAGCTTTAAGGACACAACCAATAAAGATGTTGCCGCGCTTTGCCGGCTCGGTATCATAAACGGAACAAGCAACACAACCTTTGCGCCGAAAGATAAGCTCACTCGTGAGCAGGCGGCAAAGATTATGCGCGGACTTGCCGAAACGCTCGGTCAGGATGTTACTGCTCCTGCCCCGCACTTTTCTGACAACAAGAAGATATCGGCATGGGCACTTCCGGGTGTGTCATTTGTGGCTCATAACGGTATAATGAAAGGTAAAACAAATGGCTTTGCTCCGCTTGACACGCTTACCACGCAGGAAGCAATTCTTCTCTGCTTCCGCTATTTCGGTAATGTAAAGAAATAAACTAACAGCCTGTAAGGAGGTATTTATAATATATGAAATATTTCGTTATGCTCGGTGACGGTATGGCAGACCGCCCGATACCGGAGCTTTCCGGTAAAACGCCGCTCGGCGCGGCGCATAAGCCGACGATGGATTTTATTTCGGAAAACGGTTGCCTCGGTCTGGCTAACACGCTTTTTGAGGGGATGCCGACCGGAAGCGATATAGCCAATCTCTGCGTTTTCGGCTATGACCCGAAGAAATACTATACCGGCAGAAGCCCGATTGAGGCGCTTGGCCTTAACATCCCGCTTTCAGACGACGATACGGTTTTTCGGTTAAATCTCGTAAGTATTTCAACCGACGGTGATTTTGAAAACAAAACGATGCTCGACCACAGCTCGGATAAGATAACAAATGAAGAGGCATATGAGCTTCTTGACGCGCTTTCCGCGCGCTTTGGTACGGACAAGAGAAAGATGTACCGCGGTGTTAGCTACCGCCACATTATGATATGGAGCGGGATAGATTATAACTACACAATGATGCCGCCGCACGATATTCTCGGACAGAAGATTACGGATTATCTTCCGGGTGGTCCATACGGAGAAGAAGTTCTCGCAATGATGAAAGAAAGCTATGAGCTTTTAATGGCGCATCCGGTGAACATCGCGAGAATGGAGCGGGGACTTCGCCCGGCAAACTGCCTGTGGCTCTGGGGTGAGGGTACCCGCCCGCAGCTTACATCTTTTGCTGATGAGCACAAAATCTCAGGTGCTGTAATTACGGCAGTTCCGCTGATAACCGGTCTTGCGCTCGGTATAGGTCTTGACACCTATGAGGTTGAGGACGCAACCGGAGATTATTACACAAACTATGCCGGAAAGGCAGAGGCGTGTATAAAGGCGTTTTCTGATGGCAACGATTTTGTTTTCTGCCATGTTGAGGCACCGGACGAGTGCGGTCACGACGGAGATACAGAGCTTAAGGTAAAATCAATTGAGAAAATTGATGCGGAAATTCTTTCTCCGGTCAAGGAGTATCTTGATAAGTCAGGCGAAGATTATCGTATACTTCTTATGCCGGACCATCCAACACCGATTGAGGAGAGAACGCACGTTATCGCTCCGGTTCCGTATGTAATGTACGGCGCGGGAATTGAGGAAAAGAGCGGGCTTCCCTACACTGAAGCAGATGCAGAAAAGACGGGAAAGTTTGTTCCCTTTGCATATAACATTATGAAGAGCTTTATTTCGGAATAAGAGAGGAAGAGTCTGAATAAATTCAGAAAGATAAGCGATAAAAGAGAATAGATAATAGAAAAGAAACAAAATGCTTCGCATTTTAAATCGGAAATAGCTTTTATATTTTGAACTGCTGAAAGGAATGATTATAAAATGGCAAACGACAAGAAAGTTGAACAGATAACCGATATGGAGGTAGACTTTGCGCAATGGTTTACCGATGTGTGCAAAAAGGCAGAGCTTATTGACTATTCGTCAATAAAGGGCGTATTCATCTACCGCCCTTACGGCTATGCTATCTGGGAGAATATTCAGGCAATTATGGATAAGGAATTTAAAAAGCAGGGTGTAGAAAACGTTTATATGCCCCTTCTTATTCCGGAATCCCTGCTTCAGAAGGAAAAGGACCATGTTGAGGGCTTTGCACCGGAGTGTGCATGGGTCACAACCGGCGGTGCGGATAAGCTTGAAGAGAGATATGCAATCCGTCCGACATCGGAAACTCTTTTCTGTGAGCATTTTGCAAACGTTCTCCAGTCCCACCGCGATCTCCCGATGAAATATAACCAGTGGTGCAGCGTTCTGCGCTGGGAAAAGACTTCGCGCCCGTTCCTTCGTCACCGCGAATTCCTCTGGCAGGAGGGTCATACCATCCACGCAACCTCAGAAGAGGCAGAGGAATTTACACAGACGATGCTTAATGTCTATGCGGATTTTTGTGAGAATGTTCTTGCAATGCCCGTTACACGCGGACAGAAGACGGAAAAGGAAAAGTTCAAGGGTGCTGTTTCAACATATACCATTGAATGTATGATGCACGACCGCAAGGCTTTGCAGGCGGGAACGTCCCACTACTTCGGAGACGGTTTTGCAAAGCAATTTGAAATAGAGTTTGCAGATAAAAACAATAAAAAGACAAATCCGCACGGAACATCATGGGGCGTTTCCACACGCCTTATCGGTGGCATTATAATGACTCACGGTGACAACAACGGTCTTGTTCTTCCGCCGAAGGTTGCTCCGATTCAGGCAGTTATCATTCCGATTGCGGCGCATAAGGGTGGCGTCCTTGAGGCAGCAGATAAGCTTCTCGGAACACTTACCGATGCAGGACTTCGCGCAAAGTGTGACACATCCGACAATTCCGCAGGCTGGAAGTTTGCCGAGTATGAAATGAAGGGTGTGCCGGTAAGAATAGAGCTTGGCCCGCGTGATCTTGAAGCAGGTCAGTGTGTTATTGTTTCCCGCGTAACGCGTGAGAAGAAGGTGGTAAGTCTTGACAATATCGTAGAAGAAGTAAACCGCGCACTTGAAGAGGTACACAGCGCGCTTTACGAAAAGGCACTGCGCAACCGCGAGGAGCATACCTATACCGCAACAACCTTTGAAGAGATGAAGGAAATTGCCGCCACAAAAACAGGTTTTGTAAAGACAATGTGGTGCGGAGACTTAGAATGCGAGATGCGCGTTAAAGAAGAAGCGGGAATGACAAGCCGCTGCATTCCCTTTGCTCAGGAACAGATTTCCGATGTCTGCCCCATCTGCGGAAAACCCGCAAAGCATATGATTTATTGGGGAGTAGCGTATTAAAAGTCAAAAAGAGCAGGCTCTTTTTGAGATGATTTGCACTCTGCTGTGTGCACTCGCAGGCTCGCACACTTGCAGAGTGAGAAGTGAATTTTTCAAGGCGCATGTCCCTGAAAAATTCTTATTGGAATTATTTCGCACCGAATACGGTGCGAAACTCTACGAGGTGTTTTTATGTCTACATTAAAATTGCGCCTTACGGCGATTGCGGAGGAAGCCTTCGCCGCGGCGGGATATAACAGAGAGCTTGGAACGGTCACTTTTTCTGACCGCCCAGACCTTTGCCAGTTTCAGTGCAACGGTGCGCTGACAGGGGCAAAAATTCACAGAAAAAGCCCGATGATGATTGCAAACGATGTGCTCTCTCATCTTTCTGAAAACAAAATATTCAAGAGCGTAACGGTTGCGCCGCCGGGCTTTATCAATATGATTCTTACCGATGAATTTATTGCAGAGGAAGCAGGAAAAATGGCAGAAAGCGACCGCCTTGCGCTTCCCGTTACGGAGAAAAAGACAATTGTTGTGGACTACGGCGGACCAAACGTTGCAAAGCCGCTTCACGTCGGACATCTTCGTGCCGCGATTATCGGTGAGACGCTCAAGCGCCTTGCCCGTTTTCTCGGCAATGACGTAATCGGTGACGTTCACCTCGGCGACTGGGGACTCCAGATGGGGCTTATCATCTCCGAGCTTTACCGTGAGCAGCCGTCCCTTTGCTACTTCGATGAAAATTACACGGGCGAATATCCGGAAGGATCACCCGTAACGATCGACGACCTTTCCCGTCTTTATCCGCAGGCATCTGCGCGTTCAAAGGAAGATGAAGCGTTCCGCGCGGCAGCTATGCAGGCGACAAAGGAGCTTCAGAACGGACGCGCGGGATACGTTGCGCTGTGGAGAAAATTTCTTGAGGTTTCAGTGGCAGACCTTAAGCGCAGCTATGCACGTCTCGGTGTCGATTTTGACAAGTGGCTCGGTGAGAGCGATGCAGACCCGTATGTTGCGCCGCTTCTTAAAATACTTGACGAGAAGAAGCTTACATATTTAAGCGACGGTGCGCTTATCGCAGATGTTGCAGAAGAAACAGACGACGAGCCTATGCCGCCGGTCATCATCAGCAAGAGCGACGGAAGTCAGCTTTATGCCACAACTGACCTTGCAACGATTATCCAGCGTGCAGAGGACTTTAACCCGAATGAGATATGGTATGTTGTAGACAGCCGCCAGTCGATGCACTTCAAACAGGTCTTCCGCCTTGCGAAAAAGGCAGGTCTTGTCGATGATGATACCGTACTTTATCACGTTGGTTTCGGAACGATGAACGGAAGCGACGGAAAACCGTACAAGACGCGTGAAGGCGGTGTTATGAGCCTTTCCGTGCTTATTGATTCGGCAAAGGCGGCAGCAAAGGAGAGAATTGAGGCATCCGAGGTTGCAAAGGATTTAAGCGATGCCGAGCGTGACGATGTTGCCGAGAAGATAGGTATTGCGGCTATAAAGTTCGGTGACCTTATAAACCACCGTGCGCGCGATTATATCTTCGACCTTGACCGCTTCCTTGCAACAGAAGGAAAAACAGGCCCGTATCTTCAGTATACGGTTGTGCGTATAACAAGCCTGCTTAACAAGGCGAAGGCGGCAAACGCCGCTCCCGGAAAGCTAATTGCACCGCAGAGCGATACCGAGCGCGAGCTTCTTATAAAGCTCTTCTCTGTCGGCGATGTGCTTTTGCGTGCGTTTGAGGATAAAACGCCGAACGCAATCTGTGAGGTTATGTTCGACATAGCAGGTCTTTTCAACCGCTTCTATTTTGAAAATAAAATTCTTGCACAGGAGAATGAGGAAATCCGCGCATCATGGCTCGGTATTATCGAGCTTGTAAGAAGAATGCTTCTTATGCTTCTTGATATCTTCTCGACTGATGTTCCTGAAAAGATGTAATTTGCGATGAGGTTAATTTATGACTAATACAAATTCGATCTCACAGCCGATGTTTTCAAATCGAGCGCTTGTCTCACTTGCAGTTCCCATAGTGATTGATGCAATTCTTGCCATCGTTGCAGGTATTGCAGACTCGTCGATGGTTTCATCGGCGGGGGAAACGGCGGTCAGCGCGATTTCGCTTGTTGACTCATTGAACATTATGTTTATTCTGATGTTCAATGCTATGACGACCGGCGGTGTTGTTGTAACGTCGCAGTATATCGGAAGCCGTAATTTAGAACGTGCGAAATGCAGTGCAAATCAGCTTCTGTATGCATCCACCGCGATTGCGGCGGTGCTTATGGCGATTCTTTTGTGCTTTATTCCGCAGATTATCAGTCTCGTTTACGGAAGTCTTGAACCCGCGGTTTTTGAAAACGCAAAAACATACTTTTTCTGGACACTTTTAGGATATCCGTTTTTTGCAATGGGAAGCTCGTCAACGGCACTTTTACGTGCGCAGGCGAAAAGCGGAGTTGCGCTCCTTCTTACCGGAGCAGTCAATCTCCTGAATGTTATCGGGAATGCGGTTCTCATCTTTGTATTTGATCTCGGTGTTGCAGGTGCCGCAATTTCCACAACGTGTTCGCGTATAGTATGGGCGGTAACAGGACTTATAATGCTTCACAACAAGGGATTACTGGTGCATTTTGAAAATCTTCTTAAGTTTAAGCTTGATTTTGATATTTTGCGTCGCGTATTCAACATCGGCGGAGCAAACGGTCTAGAAAACGGACTTTTCCAGATGGGGAAGATTCTTGTTGCAAGTCTTGTTTCCTCTTTCGGAACAATTGCTATCGCGGCAAACTCCGTTGCAAATACACTCTGCAATATCGGGTGGACAACCGTCGGTGCATTCGGTACGGTGCTTCTCACAGTTGTCGGGCAGTGCATGGGTGCGCGAGAGCCTGAACAAGCAAAGGCATATACGAAAAAGCTTGTAAGCTTTTGTATAATCCTCACGTTTGTACTTTTCGGCAGTGTTTTTCTGTTCAGAAATCAGCTTGTGTCGATATTCGATTTCAGCGAAGAAGCGTTGAGAGAATCGGCATATATAACAGGTGCGGGTGCACTTCTCACTATCTGCTCGGTATATGCATGGTCGTTTGTTCCCGTGGCGGCATACCGCGCCGCGGGTGATACAAAATATGCCGTAATTCTTGCGGTATCAAGTATGTTTACCTTCCGTGTCGGGCTGTCATATCTTCTCGGGCATTTTCTGCATATGGGCCTTATCGGTGTTTGGATAGGAATGTGGGGAGACTGGACGTGCCGTACTATATTTAATCTTTTCCGCTTCCGCAGCGGCAAATGGCTTAACAAAAAAGTTATTTAAAATTGAGAATTTTTACCGGTAAAAAAATGCGATGCGTGTGTTTTTCATGCATCGCATTTTTTGGTTTGGAAATGTAAGCTCAAATTTCCGTTTACGGCAAAATATCCGCAGAAAAACTACATATATTAAGCTTCGGAAAGGAGGCAATTATGCAAAAAACAAAAAAATTTTTTAAAATTTTTGCCGTTTTTATAATTTCTTTTTCATTTATAATAACGGCAAAAGCAGCAGACAAGCTTGTCCCTCTCGGTCACACAACCGGTATAAAGCTTCTTTGTGACGGCGCAATTGTAACAGAGCTTTCAGACAGCCTGGCGGAAAATCCGTGCCGTGCGGCAGGTATAGCCCCCGGTGACGTAATTAAAAGCGTTGATGGAAATGCTGTGACCTCAAATGATGACCTGCGGCGCATGGTAACGGAAAGCGAAGGACGTGAGATGACAGTTGAGTATATGCGGCAAGGCGAAGTAAAAACAGTTAAGATCGCTCCCGTAAAGGGTGAGGACGGAAAGTATGCAATCGGCATCCGCATCCGTGACGGCGTTGCGGGGATAGGAACGCTCACCTATTATGACCCTGAGAGCAAAACCTACGGCGCGCTTGGCCACGGCGTAACAGAAAGCGACACAAATGTTCTTATTCCCCCTCAGCGCGGCGCACTTATGAAGTCAAAGGTAGGCAGTGTTGTGCAAGGCAGTCCCGGAAATCCCGGCGAGCTTCGCGGTGAATATGACCTGACGAATGACTATGCAGACATTGAAAAAAATACGGAGAGCGGAATCTTCGGGAAAATTAAAGACTGCACAGAGTTTGAAAAGATGGCGCAATACCCGATAGCGAACAAAAACGAAATCAAGCGCGGAAAAGCAACCATTCTATCAAACGTTGAAGGTGACGAAGTAAAAGAGTATGAAATCGAAATAACGGCGATTTATTTTGATGGCGAAAAGACAAAAAATATGCTTGTTCGTGCAACAGACCCTGAGCTTATCAAAAAAACAGGCGGAATTGTCCGCGGCATGTCGGGTTCACCTATAATCCAGAACGGAAAAATAGTCGGAGCAATAACGCATGTTTTAGTAAACAATCCGCAAAAAGGATATGCAATTTTCATTGAAAATATGCTTGATGCGGCGGCGTAAAAGTAAAATAAAAATGAATTAAGCGGGAATGGAAGTTCAACTTGATTTCTATTCCCGCTTATGTTTGAGCTTTTTGTC
>JAZLCV010000194.1:0-2867 GCA_045614365.1 Eubacteriales bacterium
ATATGCCGGAGGCTTTCAACGAGGGCGTATTGAGTATGCTATGATATCAGATAAGGATAAAGCAAACATTCTCAGGTATAATGCAAAAAGGTTGTTTGCGAAATTTGTCTGATTAAGAGAGCGTATGTTTAAGCAAGAATATAGGCTTATGCAAAGAATCGTACAGTGTGATAATTTGTTGAGTGAATTAGTGTAAAAATAATTAATGTTATTCTTGAAAAAAGTTTTTAAAGAAAGGGTGAGATATAGATGAAAAAGATAAAGGTCGAACCGTTAACACGCGAATCGTTTGCACCGTTCGGTCAGTATTACGAAATGGCAAATCCGGACGGATATTCGCTTGACGGAGAGATACATAAGTTTTATCCCGACAGAATTTCGGCAGATAGCGAGCATAGAGTGGGATACTCTGCAATAGTTGTGGAAAAGCCGGAGAAGATGGTAATAACGCAACAAGAATATCACACAACAACATGGGAAATGATACTCCCGTTTAATGATGATATGATTCTGCATTGTGCACCACCGTCCGGAGGAAAACCTGTTCCGGACCACGTAAAGGCTTTTCTCATACCAAAGGGAACTCTTGTAAAAATGAATGCGGCTGTATGGCATCTTGCTCCATTGCCTGCAAATAATGAAAAACTGACAGCGATGATAATTTTGCCTGAATGTACATACGCAAACGATTGCAAAGTAGTAGATCTATCGCTTGATGAACAGTTTGAAATCATAAAATAAAAGTAGAAATAAGCTCAGTAAGAGCTTTGTAAAAATAAGGAGGAAATGAAAAATGGCAAACAGAATTTGTATTCCTGATAGGGAATATCAGGACAGAATCAAGCGTGCCGCAAAGATGATAGCAGACCGCGGTCTTGACGTTATGGTTGTGTCCAGCACTGAATCCGACTATGCAAACGCGCGTTACTTCAGCGGCTTCTGGCCTCTTTTTGAACGTGCAGGTGTTGCAATCGCCGCAAATGGTGATGCAGCTCTCCTCGTAGGTCCTGAGTGTACTATTTTTGCTCAGGATGTTTCAAAAATAGACAAGATTTTTTGTCTCAAGGAATTCCGTGAGTCCGCAGACCCGTCATATCCGGAGCTTACTCCCAGCACTTTCCGTGAGGTTTTTAAGGCTATCGGCGTTACGGGCGAGAATATCAAAATCGGTCTCGGTAGCTATATCGAGTGCACGCTCCCGATTTTTGAGGGACTGCGTGACAGCTTCCCGAAGGCTGAAATCGTTAAGTGTAATGATATCATGGTTGATCTCCGCAAGATAAAGAGCGAGAACGAGCTTGCTTGCATTCAGGAAGGCTTCCGCATTATTGAGCTTGCAACAGACGAGGTTATCCGCGCTCTCAAGCCCGGTGTTACAGAGCTTGAAATGGTCGGCGTTGCACAGCGAGTTATCTACGAAAACGGCGCAGAATACGAAGGACTTCCTATGTATGTATTCAGCGAGGCATCAACACGCCACGCCATCAGCCGTTCGAGCTACAAGAAGATAGGCAAGGGCGACATTGTTCAGCTCAACCTTTCAGCGAAGATTGACGGATATTCTCCGGCAATAGGTCTTCCGGTAATCATGGGAAAGCTTGATGATGCCCGCCGCGCATATATCGACTTCTGCTTAAAGGCACACGACTGGACCTGCGACAGAATAAAAGCAGGCGTTATGGCAAGCAACATTGCAAAGGATTTTTATAAGCTTTATGAAGAAAACGGCTATAAAGATGCCTTCGTATATGGTCCCTGCCACGGGACCGGAATGATCGAGGTTGAGCCACCATGGATGGAAACAATCAGTGATTATCCGCTCGAAGAAAATATGACCTTCCAGGTAGACACCTTCATTTCGGGACCGACATTCGGAACACGTTGGGAGAAGGGTATCGTTGTAACAAAAGACGGTTGCCGTTCAATGACGGATTATCTCAAGAAAGGAATAATTGAACTGGATTTTTGATATGAACGGACTTGGAAAAAAGAACTGGCTTATTCCTGATTGTGAGCTTCCGCATCCCGGTGAAGGCGTTGCAAAAGGACATGAATCTGTAATTGTTGTAAACGACAGCAATATTGATGCTGAGATTTCAGTAAAGATTTTCTTTGTTGACAAGGATGCATACGAAGGTATTAGATGGACGGTAAAGGCAGGCAGAGTACGCTGCTTCCGTATGAATAACATCGATGATATGTGCGGCTTTGAAGTGCCGTTTGAAACGCAGTATGCAATGAAGCTTGCATCAAACACCAATATCGTTGTTCAGTACGGAAGACTTGATAACACTCAATCAAATCTTGCCTTCTATACAACGCTTGGATATGCCGAATAAAGAGGTTGAAGAAAAATGAAGAAAATGTATCTCACAAAAGCTTTTCCCCGTGAGCTTGATTATGTAAAGGAAAACAGAATCCCTGTTATAATCCCTGGTGGTACGGTTGAATATCACGGTCCCCATTGTTCTTATGGCTGCGATGCTCTCATTGTTGAAGGGCTTATCGAAAAGCTTGGTGAAGAGAAGGAGATTATGATTGCTCCTCCTGTTCACTACAGCCCATCAAGTTATGCCGTCGCCGATGAAACAAGCGGAACTGTGCATATCGAAGAGGATGTGTTTGAAGCTTATCTCTTCGGTATCTTTATGAATATGCTCGATGCAGGGTTTCGCAATATCTATGTGGTTATTCACCATCAGTTTGAGCAGGAGTCTCTCATGCCTATGACGCTCTCTTATATGAAGGCGGCAAAGCGTGCCACAATGCGTTACCTTGAAAAAACACAAGGGCGCGGCTGGTGGGGCAGCGAATCGTATGCCGATTACTATGCAAACCTCGGCGGAGGGGATGACCCGTTCTCGTGG
>JAZLCV010000195.1:0-5664 GCA_045614365.1 Eubacteriales bacterium
GTTTCTTTATAGCGCTTTATTATAACGTCGGTGGATGCTTCAAAGTAGAGAATTTTGTAATTGCAGTCAAGCGTTTTTATGCTGTCAAGAGCCTCGAAAAGTGCAGAAAAATCAATCCCTGCACGGATATCCGTAACAAGAGCGACCTGAGAAAAACGGCTGTTTGCGGCAATGCACATCTCGGCAAATTTCGGAATAAGCTCCGGTGGCATATTGTCAACGCAGTAAAATCCCATATCCTCAAGAACAGATGCAGCGCGGCTTTTACCGGCACCGGACATTCCCGATATTATAAAAAAATCCATACTTTTCACATTCCTTTATACAAAACAGATTTCACATTCAAGGGTTACGCCTGTTTCTTTCAAAACAGTGCTTTTTATATGTTCTACAAGCCGTTTGACATCATCGGCAGTGGCATCGCCGCGGTTTATGATAAAACCCGCATGCTTTTCAGAAACCTCTGCACCTCCGATTGAAAATCCCTTGAGTCCGCACTGCTCGATCAAAGCTCCTGCAAAATGACCTTCCGGACGCTTGAAAACGCTTCCGGCGCTCGGGAATTCAAGCGGCTGTTTATCGCGCCGGCGCTCGGCAAGCTCGCGCATTTTCTCCGCTATTGCATCCGGATCATCCTCGTAAAGTGAAAACTCGGCAGACAAAGCGGTGAATTCGGGATGCTGCTTGTAAATACCGGTGCGGTAACCGAAGCTGTGCTTTTCGTTCGGAATTGTAAAGACACCGTCAGAGGAGACGTATGTACTTTTTGTAAGTACGTGAGATATCTCGCCACCGTATGCGCCTGCGTTCATAACAAGGGATCCGCCGACGCTTCCGGGAATCCCGTGTGCAAATTCAAAACCGCCAAGACCTCGGCGTTGTGCGATTGAAGCAACGGAAGAAAGCGTGGCTCCCGCTTCGGCAAATATTTTGTTTCCCAAAACAGAAATTTTATTGCAGGAAAGTTTGAGAACAACTCCGTCAATACCGCTGTCGGAAACGACAAGATTACTGCCGTTGCCAAGAATGAGAGGTGTGACACCAAATCCGCCGAGAACGTCAATTGCGCTCAGTGCGGCGTCCACGGAATGCGCGTCGAGGAAAAGATGTGCAGGTCCGCCTATTCTGAATGTGGTGTGGAGAGACATCGGCTCATCCTTGCGGATAAACAAGTCCGGAATGTTCTGCAAAAGGTCTGAGATTGTTTTAAGCATAATGATATTTCCTTTGAAATTGAATATATATTATAAGTATAGCATATTTAAGGAAAAAAAGCATCCGTTATTTTAAAAATAAACAGGCATAGCTTACAGAATTTCTCCAAGCAATCCGTCTGAATAAAGACCGCATATTTTTACGTCATATATCCTGTTTTTAATATTGCTGTCGCATTTTACATAAACCCGCACATAGTTCTTTGCATGTCCGCAGAAATATCCGTCGCAAGCCTCTTCGAAAAGGACGGACTGCACGGTGCCATGAAGACTTTGGAGATACTCGTTTTCCATACGTTTTGCAACATCAGCTGCACGGCGTGCACGCGCGGTTTTTTCCGCTTTTGTTATCTGGTTTTCCATCTTTGCGGCAGGGGTACCTGCGCGCTTTGAGTAAGGGAAAATATGCATTGACGAAAACGCGCATTTTTCAATGAATGCAAGTGTCGCTGCAAATTCATCATCGGTTTCACCGGGGAATCCCACGATCATATCCGTTGTGATTGCACAACCGGGAAAATACTCACGCAGAAGCGAAACTGACTGATAAAAACGTTCGGTATCGTATTTTCTGTGCATACGCGAAAGAGTTTCATCACATCCGCTTTGCATAGAAAGGTGAAAGTGTGGACAGAGATTTGTAAAGGTGTGAAGCTTTTCACAAAACTCCTTTGTTATTGTACGCGGCTCTATTGAACCGAGCCTGAAGCGGATGTCGGGAAATTCTTCACATAGTCTTGAAATAAGCGAAGTAAGCTCTGTTTTCGGTGTTAAGTCTCTTCCGTATGAGGAAATTTCAATTCCGGTCAGAACAATCTCGTTATAGTTCTGTTCGCGGAGCTTCCGGCATTCTCCTGCTGCAATATCAGGAGAGAGGGAGCGTACGGGACCGCGGGAATAAGGAATTATGCAATACGTGCAGAAATTGGTGCATCCGTCTTCTATCTTAAGCATTGCGCGGGTATGTCCCAAAAGTCCGCCTGCGGGAAGATATTCAAATTCACGGCGTTTTAAAGAGTTGTCGGGTGTAAAGTTTTGCGTATTTACATATGCTGTATTGCATATGTTTTCAACAAATGCATCTCTGTCGGCTGTTCCGGTAATGACAGATACACCGTTAATGCCCGTTATGCTTTCGGGGTTTACCTGGGACAGGCATCCGCAGACTGCGATTTTTGCGCCCGGATAATTTTTTGCAAATCTCCGGATTGCGCTTCTTGATTTCTGATCGCTTACAGCGGTTACCGTACAGGTGTTTATTACGATAACATCTGCATTTTCGGGATTTTCGCAAGCCTCATGCCCCCGCTTTGAGAGAAGCAGGGAAAGAGCCTGTGTTTCAAATTGATTGACCTTACAGCCGAGGGTGTAAAAATAAATTTTCATAAGTTCACCTAAAATTTACATAGAAATGGTTGAAAAAAACTTCCAAAAGTATTATACTTTATTTATATGCCAAAAGGCAACATAAAATTTGAAGGGAGACTTAAATTATGTACAAATTCCAAATTACGCTTTCGTCCATCAACGAGGTTAAAAGCTTCGTAAATGCTGCTTGCTCGCAGATGTGCGATATTGACATCATCTCAGGAAGATACGTTATCGATGCAAAATCCATTATGGGTATCTTCAGTATCGACCTCACAAAACCCGTAACAGTTTCCGTAAACGGCACAGAGGAAGAATATAAGGCTTTCCGTGAGCTCGTAAAGGACATTGTTGTTGAGGATTAATTAAGACTGTAACTTTCCGGCAACCGTTTTCTTCGGTTGCCTGATTGTTTTTATATAAGTATGGGAGGTTATCGTAAATGAGCGCATCATTTGCTGATTTTACAAAGGATATGAACGGAAAGCGCTGTGCTGTTATAGGTATGGGCGTAAGCAATATTCCGCTTATCCGCCTTTTGCTGTGTTCGGGAGCAGAGGTTCTTGTCTGCGACAAGAAGGAAGAGCACGATACCGCGATTGTTGAGGAATTCCGTACGCAGGGGGCAAAGTTTTTGTTCGGCGAAAGATATCTTTCCTCTCTTGGTGATAGTGATGTTATATTCAAAACACCGGGTATGCGCTATGATGTCCCGGAACTTTTGGAGGCGAAGGCGCGTGGCTGTGTTATAACGACAGAGATGGAGCAGTTTTTGTCCCTGTGTCCGTGTGTGAGCATCGGAATAACGGGAAGTGACGGAAAAACAACTACAACAACTATTGTCGGTGAGCTTCTCCGGCAGGCGGGGAAACGCACGTTTGTCGGCGGGAATATCGGAACGCCGCTTCTTGCCGATACCGATAAAATGACCGGAGATGATTTTGCAGTTGTTGAGCTTTCTTCATTTCAACTTATGAATATAGGGCATGGCACGGATATCTCCGTTATAACAAACATAACTCCGAATCACCTTGATATGCACAAGTCTATGGAGGAATATACCGAAGCAAAAAAGCAGATTTACAAAACTGCTTCCGGAAAAGTTGTTCTCAATTTCGATAATGACATCACAAGAGCCATTGCAGAAGAGCTTGGCGGGCGTGCAGTCCTGTTCTCATCGAAAGAGCTGCTTGATAGCGGATATTGCGTAGAGGACGGATTTATCGTGTTCAGAAAAGCAGGGGAAAGTGAAAAAATCCTTGCCCTTTCCGATATAAAGATTCAGGGAATGCATAACGTTGAAAACTATATGGCAGCGATTGCGGCAACAAGAGATTTTGTTTCTCTTGATGATATCCGCACCGTTGCGCGTGAGTTCGGTGGCGTGGAACACCGTATGGAGCTTGTGCGCGAGCTTTCCGGTGTTAAATATTATAACGATTCAATAGCTTCAAGCCCGACAAGGACGATTGCAGGGCTTCGCGCGTTTGATAAAAAGGTTATTCTTATCGCCGGAGGATATGACAAGAAAATTCCGTTTGACGAGCTTGGACCCGCCGTGCTCAGGTACGTTAAAACGCTTGTACTTGTCGGTGATACCTCGGAAAAGATACGCTTGGCAGTGGAAAATACATCGGGCTATGATCCGGAAAAGCTTCCGATAATTATGTGCGCCTCTTTTGAGGATGCGGTAAGGGCAGCCTCTGAAAATGCCGCAAGTGGCGATATCGTAACGCTCTCTCCCGCATGTGCATCGTTTGATATGTTTAAAAACTTTATGCTTCGCGGTGAGCGGTTTAAAGAGCTTGTAAATGCGCTTTAATTCCCGCTTGCGATATATATCGGGGATTGCGTATACGTGCTTCCTTGTGCTGCGGGAGTTTTCATAAAAAGTGAATATATATCATCTGAGCGTTGTTCGAGGGCGAAAAGACTTTGCAGTCGTTCGTCCTCGTTTTTTATAGAGGACGGTCTAGTGATAATCGGGATTTTTGAAAGCTTCTTCGCCTTTTTTATAATAGCACGTCCGCGGTCATTGAACGCAAGTATGCGAGCGTAGGGAACGGCACCGAGCGAAAAGGAAGCATCCACGTCTAAGAATGCATTAAGAAAAATTCTTCGTATACGCGCGTGGGCATATCGCCTTGTTTTTGCAAGAGAGATTGCATCTGCCACGCTGTGGCTTTTTGCTACCGCATCAAAAAGGCGGAACTGAAGTCCTTCGGAAACATCGCCGTATTTTGTGAAATCGTCCGGTGTAAGTCTCTTTAATACGGACATTATTGCGCTGTCCGCAGTGGCGGAAAATACCGGAGCAGAACCCTTGCTCACATCCTCGCGGAAAAGAGTGATGGTTTCGTCCGGAACAAATCCGGAAAAATCCTCTCCGTGCGCAATAAGCTCACGTATATATGACGCAGAGGCGAAGACTTCCGTTGTCTGTACACTGTCGTGACCGGCACCCGTGCGCGGGATAACAATGGGGTGTATATCTGATTCAAGGCGCAGAAGTGCCTTAAGGTATTCCACGGCAAGAATGTTGTTTGCTTCTGCGATGAGTGGGGAGAGCGATTTATCAATTTTTGCAAGCGCACGTTCACGCGCTTTTGCATAAGAAACTCCTGATGAATATTCCTCTAAAATTTCCTCATCAAAGCTTTTATCAGTGAAAATTTTTGCAATTCCCCAAAGCTTTTTTTCATCGGCGCACTCTGCTCCGAACGAAATTGAAGAGACAACACCGAGGGAGTCAAGCACGGAAACGGCACCGCTTGCAAAACGCTCTGCCGAGGCGATTGCCCACGGAACAGGAAGCTCTATAACAACATCTGCACCCGAGCACACAGCTGCGGCGGCTCGGGATATCTTCGGCATCACGGCAAAATCACCGCGCTGAACAAAATTTCCGCTCATAACGCAAACTATTCCGTCTGCACCGCGACGCTTTGTTTCTTCAATCTGATACAGATGCCCGTTATGGAAAGGGTTGTATTCGCAGACAATACCACAAATGTTCATAAAAAATCACCGTCTTTTGTAAAAAAGTCTTGCAAAAATCTCATAAATGGGATAAAATATATAG
>JAZLCV010000196.1:0-2157 GCA_045614365.1 Eubacteriales bacterium
AAGAACAATGCGGCAAAGCCGGCTTCTTTTTTGTCACCCATCCCATTTCCTCCGGATTTATAAGTCATCCTATATTATTCGGTAAAAGGAAATTGTGTGACCAAATCGTCTATATGGCGATTTTCGTATATCCCATTTTGCGAAGCTCATCTATACTTATTACATGTCCGCTCAACTCATTATCTGTTTTTTTCTCCGTGCACATCTGTACAAAAGCTTCCCAATCATCTCCGCGAAGTGATGCGGGACAATCCTTTCCAGTCCAGTCACGGTGAGCACGGATATTCCCCTTCTCAATACCGTGTTTTTCCATAAGCATATTCACAAGCTCTGCGGCGTTTTGCTTCGTTTTTTCAAAATTACCATCTGTATTTACGCAAAGCTCAACCGCGATTGAGCTTTCGTTGGCTATAAGGTCTGAAGTATGATAGCTTTTTTCGTTATCGGGCAAATGCTGATAAATCCCGCTGTCATCCACGGTGTAATGCCAGCTTGTTTTTTCTTTTAAGCTTTTTATGTATTTTGCATGTGCAGCTGCATCCGCGCCGTGGCTTTTGTTTGCCGTATCGTGAACCGTTATGTATTGGCATGAATTTTTTGTTTGTGGACGGTTTGTGCTCCCCTGCTTTATAATGTCCTTTCTGATTTCCATATGTATGCCACCTCCTTTCACTGATTCTGTATCAAATAGAGTATACCACACAATTTATTTTTCATGTTGCCAAGTTTTTGCCATTTTTCTGCCATTTTTCTGCCAAAATTTTGCCAAAATGTCCACTTGCGTTTTTTGTCGTTTTCTGTTACAATATATCGGTATATTCATAAGAAAGGGTTTATGAAATGAAAAAAATCTCTGTTTTCCTGCTTGTGTTCTCTCTGCTATTCTCTGCCTGCGGCAACGCGGTGTCCCGCGAAGAAGCAACGCTCATCTCCTTCACCTCGCAAAACGGTTATAAAATAACTTATCCCCACGCACTTTCCCCGGTTTCGCTCTCTGCCGATATCGACTTCGTGATTATGGACGACAACACCGGAAGCAGTGTTACGGTTATGACCGAAACACCGGAAAACACAGACGATATAACAGAAAAGAGTTTCCGTGAAGACAAACTTGCCGATGGTATGGATATCAGAATCGACTCATTTGAAGAAAAAGAGATTAACGGCCTGCCGGCATATGAAGTTACATATAAATATAATGAAAACACCGTAACGGAAATCGTCTATATATCAAAAAGACACATATACCGTGCAACTTATACTGAGCTTCCCGGAACACCGGACAAGCTCCGCGAACAAATGACCGCAATCATTGCTTCTCTTTGTGTGTGAAACGAATTGAGTGCCGAAAAGCTTTTACTTTTCGGCACTCTTCTTTTTCTACGCAGGTAATTTAACATCATCATAAAATGCGGCGACAACGCTCACCATATCGTTTTCCGGTTCTATCGTACATATATAATGTGAATATTCCTTGCCCGGGACGTAGCGAACAGGTGTTGTCTGCACAAACTCTCGCAGTTCTGCTTTCTTTCCCGCATCCGAAATTCTTACGGCACCGGGAATTTCGTTGAACGTGCGCTCTTTTACGCTTTCAACCATCACGCCTGCCGCTTCATAAAGGCTCATATCCGCGCTGTGCGGATTTAAATTGACATATCCGTTCTCAGTCTCGAAAGTTGACCACTGCTCTGCAGTGAGTACTGTAAGGTCGTAATTTGAAACATTGAATGTTTTCGTCAGAAGTCCCGCATTGCGCAAATACGCAATCGTTCTCTTGTAGTTCGCATTTACCAGAACCGGAATCTGGTTCATTCCGCGTTCCAAGGAAAGCTCTTCTCCATGCTGCAGATAGTTCAACCACACGTGATAATCCCATGCATTGTGTCCTCTCATCTCGGTATAAGAGAGTTCGAGTGTGTCAGCTTTGATGCACTCAAAAAGTTCCTTGGCCTCATCGCCGGTAAGTTCACGTGAACCATGAACAACCGTCGCTTCAACAATGCGATCTATCTCCTCTGAGAAAATTTCAAGTGTTGCTTCTTTATATCCATCCATGGCATAAAGATCATCAAGTGTTTCACAGAAATACGCCTCCGTCACCGGATAACAACGGAATACCGTTCTTCCGTTTTTCAGCTTATATGCAATATAGAT
>JAZLCV010000197.1:0-1822 GCA_045614365.1 Eubacteriales bacterium
AATTTTGTTATAATATATACATAAATAATAAAGGAAAAACAGATATGAAAAATACTAAATGGATAACGGGGAAATATGATGAAGCAACGGTTGCGCTTCTTGAAGAAAGCCTAGGCGTTTCGTCTCTTACGGCAAAGCTTCTTTCGGTGAGAGGGGGAACTACACCCGAATTGGCCGCCGCTTTCACCAAAAAGGATATTCAGGATTTATACGACCCCTTTCTTATGTGTGATATGCAAAAGGCGGTTGACAGAATAGGTTCGGCAATTGCAGGCAATGAGAAAATTGCCGTTTACGGAGATTATGACGCAGACGGTGTTACGTCCACATACATACTTGTGCATTTCCTCCGCTCTCTTGGTGCAGATGTCACATACCACATTCCGGACAGGTTCGAGGAGGGTTATGGCGTATCGCGCGGCGCGCTTGAAAATCTTGCTGAAGCAGGGGTTACTCTCGTTATAACAGTTGACACGGGAATAACCGCAATTGAAGAGTCTGCGTATGCAGCCGAGCTTGGGCTTGATCTTGTCATAACCGACCACCACAAGTGTGCAGAAAAATTGCCCACAGCGTGTGCGGTTGTAAATCCAAACCGTGAGGATTGCACATATCCGTTTAAAACCCTTGCGGGCGTAGGCGTTGCGTTTAAGCTTATTTCCGCGATGAGCGGCGGTGTGCGTGAAATTGCAGAAAAGTATCTTCCGTATGTGTGCATAGGCACTGTTGCGGACGTTATGCCGATTATAGACGAAAACAGAATTATTGTTTCAAATGGTCTCAGTCTTATTGATGAGCGGCGTGAGGCGGGGATTTCCGCGCTTTTGGAAGAAGCGGGGACGAAGAAAAACGAGCCGCTTACAGCGGGTGCAATAGGCTTTCTTGTAGGACCGAGAATGAACGCCGCAGGACGTATGGGGAGCGCGGAGCTTGCCCTTGAACTTCTTTTTGCCGAAGGGGAAACCGCCACAGCTCTCGCGGCACAACTTGGCGAAAAAAACAGAGAACGCCAAAAATGCGAAAGCGATATTGTGAAAGAAGCGCTTGCTGTTATGGAAAAAAATCCGCAATACAATACCGGCAGTGCAATTGTCCTGTCGGGTGAGGGCTGGCATCACGGTGTGCTCGGAATAGTGGCTTCAAGAATTTGCAATATGTTTGGAAAACCCACGATTCTCATTTCCGAAGAGGAAGGGGAATGTCGCGGTTCAGGGCGCAGCGTAGAGGGCGTAAGCCTTCATTCGGCGCTCGGAAGGTGTTCACATCTGCTTGAAAAGTTCGGTGGACACGATCTTGCTGCCGGAGTGGTTGTAAAGCGCGAAAATATAGCAGAATTTCGCCGGATGTTGAATGAAGAGCTGTATCAGGAAATGCGCGAATATGTGCCGGTGCTGAATATTGATTTTGAGGCAAATGCCAAAGAGCTTACGCTTTCTCAGCTTCACGGACTTCGCGTTATGGAACCATACGGAAAAGATAATGAAGCGCCGAAGCTTCGGCTTAACAAATGCAGAATAACTCGAATTGTTCCAATAGGAAACAACCGTCACACAAAGCTTACGGTTGAGTGTGCAGGAAAGTTTCAGTGCGTGTTTTTTGGTCGCCGTGCAGAGGATTTACCGGTTTCTGAAGGTGATATGGCAGACATAGTGTTCACACCTGAGATAAACAATTTCCTCGGAGAGAGCGTTCAGCTTCATGTCAAGGATTTAAGACCTGTCCAGGCGGATATTTCGGAATTTGAAGTTGCGTTTGAAGCGTTGAAAGAAGCGGAAGCAGCAGTAAAAAAAGCGGAAGGTGAGGTAAGCTATGAAGAGCTTGG
>JAZLCV010000198.1:0-3642 GCA_045614365.1 Eubacteriales bacterium
GACCTCCTGGCTTATCTCGCCGTTCTCTAAAAGCTCGTCGAGATATTCCGAATGCTTCATATCGCCGTCCGGGGTACAGATATCCTGACCGAAATAAAGTCTGTCTTGAAACTCATTCATAAATTCTATTCCAAACTTACGATCACGCGAGATTGCAATAAATCCGCTTCCCGCAGAAAGGTCACCATGAAGATTCGGATATTTTCTCATAAGCTCTACAACTCTTCCTCCCGAAACAACCGGCTGACCCTTGGGGTATCCCGTGTGAAGGTCATCCCCGGAAATCTCAACCCAGAAATCCCCCGAATGTCCGAGGAAGGTGATGTCCTTCCACTTGATGAGTGCGTTCTCGAGTCCGCTTAAATTCTCATCATCGCGGATGCCGTAGTCACCAAATTCCTTATGAGTCATATGGAAAATGAACGGAAGCTTATATTTGTTTACATGCATAAGCATATTATCCATAAGCGGGTCATAGAACGTCATATTCTCGCACATTTCACCGACGCCGCGTGCACCCATATTAAGATAGTATTCAATAAGCGCAGAGTAGTCTGCATCAGGTCTTTTGTAGAAGCTGTGCGGGCAGAGATTCATAAAGAAATAGAACTTATCGGGATATTTTGCGCAGATTTCTGCAACCTCTTCAACGTTCTGAACCTCACCGGTCATGCTTGCCTCGTAATGTACCTCGGGGAGAATCACCCCGCGCGCAACATTCTTCTTTTCAAAGATCTTGAGCATATCCTCAGGCAGAGCATAAAACGAGCCATCAGGTCTCGGGAAGCCTTTTTCCTTATATACATGGCAATGTATATCAAGCTTTTTCATTTTCATAACGTGATACCTCCCTGCTTTTTCTGCTCGGCAAGAGATTTAAAGCCGAGGTTTTTCGCCGCGTTGTCCCAGCATATCTTATCATAAACCGTCTGCGAAATCGAGCCGTCTGCAAGAAGCTGATCCATAAATTCCGAAAGCGTCATCTTATCCTCGGGGATAAGCTTGCAAAGGTCAAGCCCGAACATGAGCTGATCCTGGAACTTTTCCATAAAGCCCTTTGTGAACTCTATATCACGCATCATGGCGTTGAGCCCGCTTCCGGCGGAAACATCACCGTAAAGGTGGGGGTATGTTTCAAGCAGGCGAACAACCGGACCGTTCGGCTCAACAGGACCCTTGGGATACCCGCGATGCTGATCATCTCCCGAAATACGGCTCCAGAACTCTGCCGAATGACCGAAGAACTTGATATCCGGATATTTGTTGAGCGCCCACTCAAGTCCGGAGAGGTTATAGTCATCATAAATCCCATAAGTACCGTACGGAATAGGAGAAATATGAATGGTAAGCGGAAGCTTATACTTGTTTATGTAAAAGAGCATATTGTCCATAAGCGGATGCTCCCACGGAAGGTTCACACACATCTCTCCGACTCCGCGTGCACCTCGCTCAAGATGATATTCGATAAGCCTCGAAAAATCAGCCTTTGGGTTATTGAAAAACATACGCGGGTCAAGGTTCATAAAATAAAGGAACTTATCCGGATATTTCTCAACCGTTTCTTTTATTTCCTTCACCTTCTGAACATACGGAACTATTTCATAATGAATAAGAGGAAGCAAAAGCCCTGCCGTAACACCGTGATCTTCAAACATCTTAAGATGCTGCTCCACAGATAAAAAATATGATTCTCCGAGCTTTCCGCCGCCCGGGATAAAGCCGTGGCTGGGAAAGGCATGGCAATGAACATCAAATTTCATTTTCTCATCATCCTTTCAATAAAAAATATGAGTTTCCAATTATAATAATTATACAACTAAATCATTTTCATTGCAACACTGAAATCACACTTATATCCCGAAATTTCTGAATTATTCAATATGAACACTACGAAAAACGGGCGGAACGAAAAACGTTCAACCCGCTATTTTCCCTTATCTCTTATTGAAATCTCAGAGCGTGTTTTTTTATAAATGACTCGCTGTCCTCTGCAGGCATAGCCTTTGAGTAATACCACCCCTGAATATAATCACATCCGGTGTCCGATGCAAGTGTATTTTGCTCCTCGGTTTCCACACCCTCGCATATAACGGATATTTCAAGGCTGTGTGCAAGAGCAACGATTCCGGACAGCAATGCCTTTCCCTTCTGGGTGTCCGTTTTAAGCAGAATATCCCGGTCAATTTTAACAACATCAATCGGATAATCACAGAGATTTGCCAAGGACGTATATCCACTTCCAAGATCATCGAGATGTATCCTGAATCCAAGCTCTTTGCAAAGCATAACATTTCTTTTTGCGACTTCACGGTCTTTTTCAATAGCATCTTCGGTTATCTCTATTATAAGCTTTGATTTGTCGAAATCGTACTTTTCAGAGATTGCTTTTAAGGTTTCCACAAGATTCTCTTCAGAAAGAGTTATTCTTGTGAAATTGCAGGAAACCGAAATATCTTTGAATTCCGTTCCGTTCCATTTTTCAAGCTGACGGCAAGCAAGCTCAAACATATAAAAATCATGCTTGCTGATAATGCCGATTGCCTCCATATTTCCAATGTACTTTGTCGGCGGAACAACTCCTTCCCGGGGATTATCCCATCTTGAAAGAGCCTCCGCAGAAACAATCTTTTTTGTTTTGCCGTCAACGATAAATTGCAGATACATCTTAAACTCACAGTTTTCGATGCTCTCCAAAAGGCTTTCAGCTATTTTCTTTTCCTCTTCTCTGATGCGTAAATAGATACTTTGTTCTTTGGCTGATGCCTCATTTTCCTTTTTAATTCGTCTGCCATGGAGAAGTAACGCTACAACAATTGCAGATTGCGCGAAAAGCGCGAATACGAGTATAATAAATATTAACTTATCCATTCTCTGCACTACCTCCTTGTATAATTTATTATGTTAAAAAATAAATGTTACAAATTAGTTTTCTGTTTTTCCTCTACACTATTTACCGAAGAAGATATTATATACTTCGGTCTGCCCTTGATTTCCTCATAGATGCGCGCAATATAATAACCTATGATGCCGAGGCTTATCATTATTATACTTCCTATGAAGATGGTGATAATTATAACCGTTGTCATACCTTCAAGAGCTCTGCCGATTATTTTGTCAATCAGCGCCCACACTCCAAAAACAACTGAAATCACAAGCATCACAAACCCGAGAACCGTAACCGTCTGCATCGGTGCAGTGGAATATGAAGAAATGTTTGACAGTGCATACTTTATAAGGCTGTAGCTTGTCCATTTTGACTCTCCTGCCACACGCTCGGCTACATCATATTCAACCGTTGCTTTGTTATATCCCACCCAATAGGATATCGCTCTGAAAAATCCTCTTTCGGGCATTCTGTTCAGAACATCCACCACTTTTCTGTCCAGAAGCTTGAAATCGGATGAATTTTCCATATCAAATCCTGCCATACGGCTAATGGCGGAATAGAAGATTTTTGCGCCGAAGGTATATATCTTTTTTTCCTGCCCGCGTTCTTTTTTTATACCTTCAACAATCTCATACCCCTGCTCCCACAGTCGGTACATTTCAACTATTTTTTCCGGCGGATGTTGAAGGTCGCAATCAATTACAACTGCACAATCACCGTTCGCAGCAGAAAGCCCCGCAGATATTGCAGACTCC
>JAZLCV010000199.1:0-29803 GCA_045614365.1 Eubacteriales bacterium
AGAAAACGAAAATATATTTGTAATGTCGGAAGCGCGCGCGTCCACGCAGGACATCCGCCCTCTCCGTATTCTCATATTAAACCTTATGCCGACAAAAATAACAACCGAGACTCAGCTTTTGCGCGCATTGTCAAACACCCCCCTGCAGATAGAGTTTGACCTTCTCAAAACCGCAACGCACCGTTCAAAGAACACCGCAAGCGAACACCTCGACTCATTCTATAAAGATTTTTCCGACATAAAAACCAAAAAGTATGACGGTATGATTATCACCGGTGCACCGGTTGAGACGCTTGAATTTGAAAGCGTTGACTATTGGCAGGAGCTTTGCGAGATTATGGAATGGACAAAAACGAATGTATTTTCCACATTCCACATCTGCTGGGGTTCGCAAGCTGCGCTGTATTATCACTACGGCATCGGAAAATCTCAGACCTCAAGCAAGGTTTTCGGCATTTTCCGACACGAAAACCTCAACCCGAAATGTCCGCTTCTCCGCGGTTTTGACGACGTTTTTTACGCACCGCATTCCCGGCATACCAAAATTGACGAGTCCGCCCTCTCAAATTGCGAAAAGCTCGAGCGCCTTGCTTTTTCAAAGGACGCAGGAACATACCTTATCGCAAGCCACGACGGCAGACGCATCTTCGTCACGGGTCATCCTGAGTATGACGCAGACACACTTGCCGGAGAATACGAGCGCGACGTAAATCTCGGCAAGCCTATCGAAATCCCGAAAAACTACTACGAAAAAGACGATCCGAACCTTGCCCCCGTCGTCACATGGCGGGCACACGCGCACCTTCTCTACACCAACTGGCTCAACTATTACGTATACCAGAACACACCATATAATGTTGATGAAATAAGCTGAAATATTTATAAGGCAAGTGCCGGCAAACAGATATGCCGGCACTTTTTATCTGCAGATTTTCTTCGTCGTTTCGATAAAGCTCTTTGCCGCGCGCGAAAGGTACTTTTTCTTGTGATATGCAACGTAAAGCACGCTCTCACTGAACTTGTCTCCAAGCGGAATTATCGTTACCGGTGAAGCAGACGAATTAAGTATATCCCGGTGACGGCGCAAAAACATTTCAGGATAGACTGTTATTCCCATCCCCCTGCAAGAAAGTTCAAAAAGCGTTTCTATATTTTCCGCTTCAAGAATTATCTTAACACTTCTGCTCTCCATCCGCATATATTCTTCAAACATATCCCGTATCCGATTTCCGCGCGAAAGAAGAATAAACGGTTCCTTTTCCATATCTCCTATCCCGTATGCACCATTCCCGATCCGAGCCGCAATTTTTTCCGGCACAATGAAATACAACTTTTCGTGCATCAGCTCAACCGTTTCGATTTCCGCGTGCGGACTCATATCAGCACCTATGTACAGGTCAATGTGCCCGTGAAGAAGATATTCCTCAAGCATCTGCGAATTATTCTCCGTGACACTTATCTTTACATATGGATTTTTCTCGCAGAACTCCGGAAGAATTTCAGGCAAAAATGCCGAGCCGCGCGTATAAGAAATACCTATACGCAGCGTTCCCTGCTCCGCATTTTCCATATCTAGAAGCTCGTTTTCCATATCGTGCCGCAATGACAAGAACTTAACGGCATAGTTATACACCTGCTCTCCCGCATATGTAAGTGTAAGTCCACCTGTTCTGTCAAAGAGTTGTACTCCGTATTCTGTCTCAATCTTCTTGATGTGGTTACTGAGCGACTGTTGCGAAATATGCTCCTGTTCCGCAACGCGGGTTATGTTTTTTTCTTCTGCCACACGAACAAAATAGCGCAGGTTTAAAAAATTTACCATATTCATCACCGCTCTACATTTTACCACAGCCTTTTGGTTGTGTCAACCAAAATAACAAAAGTGTTTTACTTGTCTAACAATATGTCGTATAATAGTCCTTGTTTTCGGAGGGATGGATATGAAACAGCACATCAGGGATTTCGGACTTATAACGCTCGGTACGCTTATCGTCACCGTAGGAGTATACTTTTTTAAGTTCCCGAACAATTTTTGCACAGGCGGTGTAAGCGGAATTTCCGTTATTCTCGGAGCTATATCTCCTTTTCTTTCCGCCGGAGGATTTGTTCTTCTTATCAACACAGTTCTCCTTCTCGCAGGTTTCGTATTCATCGGTAGCGGATTTGGACTCAAAACGGTTTATTGCAGCACTTTGATGTCGGTCGGCATCTATGCACTTGAAACGCTCGTTCCTCTCACCGCACCTCTCACAACCCAACCAATTCTCGAGCTTTTGTTCGCAATTATCTTTTCTGCCCTCGGCGCTGCAATTCTTTTTTTCAGTGATGCATCAACCGGCGGCACGGATATAATTGCAATGATAATAAAAAAATACGCCTCGATAAATATATCAAAGGCGCTGTTTCTTGCGGATTTTATAATTGTTATGCTCACGGCCTTCGTCTTCGGCATTGAGACATGGCTATTCTCGCTCATCGGCTTCGCATCAAAGCTCCTGTTCGTAAACAGCACGCTTGAAAGTATGAACCTTTCAAAATACTGCACGGTCATAACCTCACCTGAGTACGAACAGCATATCTGCGATTACATTACTCACACACTGAAAAAAACCGCAACAGTAAGTAATTCTTACATCGGCGCATACAACGGAGATCAGAAAACGGTTCTTCTTGTCGCGCTGACAAGAAAGCAAGCAATTTCCCTGAAAAAGTTCGTGAAAGAGCTCGACGAAAAATCGTTCATCATAATAAATAACACAAGCGAAATTTCAGGCCGTGGTTTTCACGAAATGGTCTGAACATCAACAACCTCGGCAACATCCTCACATACGGTAAATCGTATGTCAAACTCAGCAAAGCGCATTCCGTACACCCGCTCGCTGTCATCCTGATATGACGGTCGCGGATCCTCGGCAATACACCCAAGAACAGCCTTTCTCTTGTCTTCGGGAATTTTGCACAACAAATTTTCAGGAAAGTTGACCAGAAGCCGCTTTCGCGGGATTTCGTCTGTATATCCCCCGCGCGCCTCCGGATGCATGTCAGCATACGGAACATACGGTTTTATATCATAGATAGGTGTCATATCAAGAAGGTCGGCACCGCAAACTATCAGCACCTCGCCCTCATCCGCCGTTGTTTCAACGCGCAAAAGCGTAACCGACGACAGTCCAAGTCCGTTTGGACGGAAGGGTGAGCGGCTTGCAAATACGCCTATTCTCTTATTTCCTCCAAGCCGGGGCGGGCGAACTGTGGGAGACCACGTCTTGCGGAGTGCTTTTGAAAAGCCAAACAAAAGCCACAGGTGTGAAAAACCCTCGATCCCGCGCAAAGCATCGGGATTACGGTATTTCGGAACGAACACCACCCGCGCCTTAAGCTCCCCGACAAGTCCGCTCTGGCGTGGAATTCCAAATTTATCCTTGAAATCTGTGCGGATATATGCAACAGGCTCTATTGTGTTTTTATCCATGACATGACACCTCGTATATAAGTATATCATATTATTCCGTAAAAAGACAGTGTATTTTTTTGCTGTTAATATAAATAAGAAAGAAGCGATACAAATGAAATGCGAAAAGCTCTTTTCCGCAATTGACCATCTGAACGATGAGTATGTAAAGTTCTGGATTGACGTCTGCAACACCGAAAGCCCCACAGACTTCAAAGATGGCGTAGATAAATGCGGAGAAATGTTTATCGAAAAAGCAAAACAATATGGCCTTGATATAGACGTACACAAGGAATCTGTTTCCGGAAACTGCGTCTGCATCACTATGAATGCAGATTCCACTGAGGCTCCTATTGTCTTCTCCGGCCATCTTGACACTGTTCATCCCATCGGCTTTTTCGGCAATCCTCCTGTCAGATGTGATGCTGACACCATCTACGGTCCCGGAGTGTGCGACTGCAAAGGCGGTGCCGTTGCTTCTCTCCTCGCTATGGCAGCTCTTCACGAGTGCGGATTCACATTGCGTCCCGTAAAGCTTCTTTTGCAGAGTGATGAAGAAAATGGAAGCCGCGCAAGCGGTAAAGCAACGGTCAAATATATGTGCCGTCAGTCTCAAAGAGCAATCGCTTTTCTCAACACTGAACCTCATCGTCCCGGAAGCGTTGCCATCACAAGAAAAGGCATCAGAAAATACTTATTTGAGATAACAGGCAAAGCCGTGCACGCATCTATGTGCTATAACGGCGCAAGCGCAATAGCCGAGGCAGCCCACAAAATCCTCGAACTTGAAAAACTTAAAGATGAAAACGGTATCACCTGCAACTGTGGCATCATAAAAGGCGGCACAGCCGAAAACACAGTCCCCGAAAAATGCACCTTCACCGCTGACATCCGCTTTGCAACTGACGCACAACGTGAAGAAGCAGACAGATTTGTTGAAGAAATCACAAATAAATCTTTCGTAGAAGGAACAAAATGCATAACCCGTCTTCTGAGCACGCGCGTAGCCATGGAAAGATGCGACAAAAACATAGAACTTCTTAATAAAATCAATTATATATATAAAGAAAACGGACTCCCGGAGCTTTCCGGGCGCGATGTAAAAGGCGGTTCCGATGCGTCCGACCTTTCCGCCTTTGGCATTCCAACGCTTGATTCTCTCGGCACAGAGGGTCTAGGCATCCACTCAATAAACGAATACGCCCGCATCTCTTCCCTCGCAGAATCTGCCAAACGCCTCGCATCCGTTGCATATTGCATATAAACGAGCACCCATCCGTTTGCCGATAGCAAACAGATGGGTGTATTTTTTGTCTTATTCCATTATCATATCAATCCCGCGCCGGAGCATTTCGGCATCAAGCATTGAATTTGCATATGTCACGAAATTTCCATCCCTGTCGATAAAAATGGTTGTCGGAAGCGAGCCTATTCCATATGTCATTGCCGCATCGTATTTTGTGTCAAAATACACCGGAAACGTGTAGTCCGTCCCCGCAAGAAACTTTTTCGCCGTTCCAAGAGTTTCTCTGCCTCCCGTAGAGTTCACCATTATGAAATGAACTTCATCACCAAGCTCCTTATACGCCGCCTCGAAATCAGGCATTTCCGCCTTGCACGGCGGACACCAGCTTGCCCAGAAATTTAAAACTATCGGCTTGCCGAAAAACGATGAGAGCGTAACCGTATTTCCGTCCTTATCAGTCACCTCAAAATCAGGCGCCCGAAAATCCTCTGTGGTATCCGCTCCGTTTTCAATATCAACCTCCGGTGCGTAGTCTTCGCTTAATTTTTCATACAACACATATGCTCCCGCCACAAGAATAACAGTCAGCAGAAGGGCAATAATCAATTTTACATTCTTATTCATATAAACCCTACCCTATCAGCACGAGAAGCTTGTCAAAAAGTCCGAAGACCATAAGAATTCCCACGGCAACAAGAATCCCGCCGCTTATTTTGTTTATTATCCCGTAATTACGCTTTATGAAATCAAACGTACTTTTCAGCTTATCAATCAAAACAGCGCTCAGTATAAACGGTATGCCGAGACCAAGCGAATACATCAGAAGCATAATTATCCCTTTGAACATACTGCCCTCACGCGATGCCATCATAAGTGCAGAGCCCAAAAATGCGCCAACACACGGCGTCCAACCGATTGAAAATACAACACCGAACAGCACCGAGGAAATAAAACTCATACTACCGTTTTTCGCGCCTTTTCCCATTCTCCCGAAAAACGGCAGACGAAAAAGGCCCAGGAATCCGAGCCCTAAAAGGATAACAATCAGCCCGGTAACTAAATTGACCGCGGTTCTGTAACGCGTAAGAAAGCTGCCGATTGTTCCTGCGAGCGCCCCCATTAGAAGAAACATTGCTGTAAACCCTGCAACAAAACCGAGCGAGTTTTTCAGCGCACCACCTTTTGCGTTCTCACCACCGGCAAAATACGATACATACACCGGAATCATCGGCAAAAGGCACGGGGATATAAAAGTGATTATCCCTTCCAAAAATAAAATAAAGTACTGCATAATTATATTCCTTTCCTATTTTACATTTGCAAGTGCCTAAATTATTCCCTTTTTCATCCAAATGAATACAATTTTGCTTTCTCATTATCGCAATATAAGATCATCACAAACCCACTCTGTATACAACCACGAATGAGTTTTAACCCGAAACAAAGGAAGGGATGTGTGAAAAAATCTGTCACACATCCAAAATTTACATTACAGCAATATTCCACATCCTTATGATCTCAGCTTCTGTTTCTTGCCGTATACGTATCAACCTCTCACTCTTTGCGAAAGAGCATGAAACCTTAATCCAATATAATCAATGCGATGAACACAAGCATTTCCTTGCTGATGTTCTTTATTCCGTGACCTTCACCGGACGGAGTGTACGTAATTGTTCCCGGTTCAACTTCAATTATCTTTCCGTTGTCGCTGTATTCACCTTTACCGGAAAGAATGTAATACTGCTCACACTCGCCTGTGTGGATGTGGTATCCCACTTCTTCGCCCGGCTTTAATTCAACGCGCGCAAACATACGGATTTTCTCGTTCTTTCCCGGAAATTCCGCAAGGTTTGCAAGAGTCATTTTCTCCTTTCCTGCATCGTTGAGTTCTGCTCTGATACTAAGCTGTTCTTTTGTCTTAATCATTTGTACTTATTCCTTTCTGCCATGCCAAAGGCACTAATTTAAAAGAATTTCTTTGAAATTCAATCCTTTTCTTTTATCTTTTATCTTCTGAAAATTTATTTTCAGACAATTCCCGCGCAAGCAGGTCAATTGTTATTCCCGTATTAAGTTCCATCGCATCTATCGGATAAATAACCTTTATATAACCGTGGTAAAACTTGTTCTTGAAAAATTCAGCGATTTCTGCTTTGGTTCTTCCAATTTTAAGCATGCCGACTATTTCCTGAGCTGTCTCCACCGCGCTTTCACGAGCTTTTCTCAGATAAAGCTTTGCTTCATCACCGGAAACAACGCCATAATGCGGAACAAGAATACGCTCTGCCCCGAGCTTTTCTACACGTCCGATAGATTCAAGTACCATATCATATCCCACAAGATACGATGGCACAACATTGTCTTTTCCGTTGTACACGCCGATGCTTTCACAGCTAAGCAAAAGCTTATGCTCTTCACAGTAATACCCTACGGAACACCGCGTATGCCCCGGCAGGTTGAGAACACAAAACTCCATAGCTCCTGCCTTTATCACATCTCCGTCCGCAACCGGAATATCAACGGAAAGCTCATCAATAAGATCCTCGTATTCACCCACTCCGCATGTCGTTGCAAACTTGCGGTCAAGATCGCGCATAACCGTACGCGCCGTGGGTTTTGCGAAAATTTTTGTTGCATATTCTCCTGCAACCACTTTTGCATCCTGCCATATCTTTTTTGCATAAACACTCCCTAATGCATGATCGTAATGGGAGTGGGTGAGAAAAATATAATCAAGCTTTCTCTCTCCAAGTATCTTCTTTATATTCTGCGCAACTGCATCTCCGGTAAACGCAAATCCCGAATCATACAGTATCGCACATTTTCCGTCATCAATCAGAAACGCGCTGTCGCCCTGATGCGCGCGCACATCATATATCTTTATTTTTTCTGTCATAGAAATTTCTGTCCTTACATCGAATAAATCGCAACAAAAACAGGCATCGTTACAATGCACACAACCGTTGTCGCTATATTTACGGCAACTGCAAAGTCGGCATCGCGCCCGCTAAGCTGAGCAAACTGCATAACCGTTGCCGCGGCAGGCGTCATTGCCGCAAGGAATGACACCAAAAGTATATTTTCTGCATTTGCAACACCTGCAAACCTGCCGATAATTTTAAGTATAACAAGAACCACCGCAGGGCAGACTATCATCCTCATAACAAGCACAAGATACAGCCTTTTGTTTGCTATCATCTTCTTGAAATCAACCTGTGCGGCAAGTATTCCGGCGATAAGCATACCTATGTTTCCTACCATACCGCCGAGAGAGGAGGTAATGTCTTTCACAAACACCGGAAGCCGTATTCCGCAAATCATAAATACAACGCCGATTGCAATTGCAATTATGTTTACATTAAGCAATATCTTTTTGATATTGAACTTCTCGTTTTCCGAAAACATCCGTATACCGTGTGACCAGAGAAAAACAAGCTGAACAGACATAAACGCACAGCTGTATATAACCCATTCTTCGCCGAGCACAAACGACACAATCGGAATTATGAGGTTTGCGGCATTGGAATACATAACAGACGCCCGCTCGGCGCTTGTTCCGTGCGCCGCACGCTTGTATATTACATCTATACCTAAAAGAACGATGTGAACGACAATCGCCGCGATATACGCAAGGCCTATCCCCTTTGCAAGCTCCGGAGTCAGTTCCACGTCAAATGAGTTTATAATAGCCGCCGGCATAAGCATATAAAGCGATATCTTTGACAGCACAGTACCGTCGCCTGCACGGATAACCTTCAGCTTAACAAGAAGAAAGCCGAAAACAAGCACCGTAAACAGCTGCAAAATCTTATATAGCAACAAATATGAAATCATGTCTTTTCCCCTGCAGTTTCAATCAATATTTTTTCCATGTCTGCGGAAGCAACAGAATCATAACCGGAAACAGCTCAAGCCTTCCGCAGATCATATCAAACACAAACACAAGCTTTGATAATGCGGAAAAGTCCGAAAAGTTTCCCGTCGGTCCTACCTGAGCAAGACCGGGTCCTATATTATTCAATGTTGCCGTAACCGCAGTAAAGTTCGTTTCAAAGCCAAATCCGTCAAAGGATATCAAAAGCAATGAAATTATAAATACACCGATATAACAGAACATATACGAGCTCACGCGCCGGACGGTATCGTCATCAAGTCTTTTTCCGTTTATCTGAATCGTCTTTACGCTCTTCGGATGAACCAGCGCAGTAAATTCGCGCCTTAACGCTTTTGCCATTATAAGAATTCGCGAAACCTTTATTCCTCCGCCCGTAGACCCCGCACACGCACCGATAAACATGAGAAGAACAAGAATCATTTTGGAAAATTCAGGCCATGTGTTAAAATCCACCGTTGCGAAGCCCGAAGTTGAAATCACCGATGCAACCGCAAACGAAGTATGATGAACCGATTCCCGGATGCTTCCGAAAAGCCCGTGATTATTCAACGCTATAAGAAGCACCGATGCAACCACAACAACCGCAAATGTTCTGAGCTCTTCGTCCTTCCAAACAGCAGATAACCTCTTTGCAACAATATAAAAATACATATTGAAGTTTATCGAGAACAGCAGCATAAAAACGGTAACAACCACCTGAATATATGTGCTGTATCCTGCCATACTCGTGTTTTTTATCCCGAATCCGCCCGTACCCGCCGTACCGAACGCAGTCGTAATTGCATCGAAAAACGGCATATCTCCAAACAGTAAAAACACAACCTGCAAAAACGTAAGACCGATATACATACCGTAAAGAAGCTTTGAGTTGGTGTTTGCCTTGGGAAGAATTTTCTCAACCTTCGGTCCTGCAGATTCCGCACGGATAAGCTGCATATTATTTCCACCGGCAAGCGTCGTTATTGCCATAACAAAAACAAGCACACCCATACCGCCTATCCAATGGGTAAAGCTTCTCCAGAACAGCATACATCTGCTGAGCGCCTCAACATCTGTCAGTATCGTCGCTCCCGTTGTTGTAAATCCTGATGCCGTTTCAAAAAAGCAATCTATCAAGCTCGGTATTTCGCGCGATAAATAGAAAGGAAGCCCACCGACTATACTCATAACGATCCACGCAACCGAAACCGTAACAAGCGCTTCTCTTGCGTACAGCTCACGGCTCTTCGGCTTTAGCAGAAACAAAGGTACCCCCAAAGCCAGCGAAAGCGCAATTGCAGGTGCAAACGCAAATCCCGCACTTTCCTGATAGTAAAGCGCAACCATCACCGGAAGAAGCATTGCAACGGCATCAAATAATAAAATATACCCATTTAATTTTAAAACTAACTTAGTATTCATTCACTTCACACCGTTTCGTCATCGAGTATCTGCTCAAGCCTGCTTATGCCCTTGTGTGTTGTTACCACAATCACGGTATCACCCATTTGTATGCTGTCCTTACCGGTCGGTGTAAAGGTTTTCCCTTCGCGGGTTATGCATGCAACAAGTGTACCCTTTCTGACATTAAGCTCTGCAAACGGAACCCCGAGAACAAGCGAATTCTGACGTATACGGAATTCAAGCGCTTCAACACGGTCATCAACAATTCTGTGAAGCGATTCCATGCTCGTATCCCACGAATTCTGCATAACACGCACATACTGCAGAATTCTGTCTGCAGTGATATGCTTCGGATAAACAATACTGCCTATCGGCATCCCTTTAAGAACATCATCAAAATCAAAGTGTTTGATTTTTGTAACTATCTTGGCATCATGAACCTGCTGTGTCGCGTAAATGGACATGAGAACATTCTGCTCATCCACTCCGGTAAGACTCAGCACGGCATCCGCATTTTCAATATGCTCCTCATGCAAAATATGGTTGTTCGTTCCGTCTCCGTGAATTATCATCGCTTCCGGAAGAAGCTCTGAAAGCTCCTCACAGCGGTTCTTGTCTATCTCAATTATTTTGACCTTAAGCCCCGATTCAAGAAGATTTTTGGTAAGATAATACGTAATTCTACCACCGCCGAGGATAAGAACATTCTTTATTTTTGACGCAATTGCGCCAACCTTTGAGAAGAAATCGTTTGCAACTCTTATAGGTGCAACAAATGAAATAACATCTCCGGCCTTCAGTATGAAATCACCGGTAGGAACAAAAACCTCACTGCCGCGCTCTACCGCACAGATAAACACAGTGGTTTTCAGATTTGTGCGCAGCTGATGAATGCGCAAATCGTGAAGCACCGTTCCTTCCGGAATTGCGTATTTCATTATTTCAACTCTGCCCTTCGCAAAGGTTTCCACCTGAATTGCCGTGGGGAAACGCAAAAGACGCGAAATTTCATTCGCCGCGGCAAGCTCAGGATTAATGGCAAGACTAAGCCCAAGATCATCTTTTATAAGGCTTATACCGTCGGCATAAATGGGATTTCGCACGCGGGCGATTGTGTTTTTTGCGCCCAGCTTTTTGGCAAGAAGGCAGCTTAAAAGGTTAATCTCGTCAGATTTCGTCATCGCAATAAGAAGGTCACAGCTTTCAACCTCGGCATCGCGAAGCACGGAAACAGATTCCCCCTGCCCCTCAACGCACATAACGTCAAGCATATTACCGATCTCTTCAAGCTTCGTTGCATCGGTATCTATTACCACTATACTGTGATTTTCGGCGGCAAGCTCCTGCACAAGTGTCGTCCCGACCTTGCCGCATCCGACAATAATAATTTTCAATTTGTCATTCCCCTGTTCATTATTATATAGCTCTCGTTGCACCGTTGCGATATAATATAAATTCCTTTATCTCGTCCCAAAGGGACATATCGCATTACGAAGTAATATATCGTGTCTCACGGTATATCGCAAATTCCGTCAGGAATTTATATCGCTGATTTCATCTTTGATGAAATCATTATACCACTTTCATTTCTGTTTATCAATCCATTTCGCAATTATTTTTACCGAATCTTTGCTTTGCATCAATAAAGGGATTGCGGCAAAATGCATTTCACCGCAATCCCTTTTAAGCTTTATAAAAACATCCACTATATTTTATTTCTTCTCAAAATCATACCAATGATCCGGAACAAACTCTGCCTGCTTCTTGCAGTCAAGCGGGAACATAATTCCAAATCCCGGGTCATTCCAGCGACAACTGTCGAAGTTGTGGCTCATATAATAGAGTTCACCACTTGGGTCCTCACATTCCTCATATGGTACATAGCGGAAGAAATCATCCTTACCGAGAAGTGTATAGAAGCATTCTACATCAGAATACCGGAAGCCCATTCGCATCATGCGTATGTTGTTTCTTGCTGCAGGTGTTGTTGATACTCCATATGCTTTGTCAAACAAGCCATAAACCATCTCTTTATCTATATTGTCCATAAGATAAAGCCCTGCTTTATCTATCTTCACTTGCCCATCGAGGCAGCTTTCAGCCATACGGATAATTTCAGCTATATACGGTGCGCCTTCTCCGAACATTTTTGTGAACGAAGAAAGATTATCTTCCATAGAAAGAGAAGTATCATAACCCGTTCTTGCAAAGCAGTAGAAATTGAAAATATGATTCCAGAAATTGAAATATTCAATCTGTGTTCCATATCCGGCAATTCCCGCTTCCATACAACGCTTCCAGTTACGCTGCTGTTCATCTGCCGCAGGAATGTATCTCTGTCTGCACGCGTGAGTCCCCATAAGATAGTCGTAGTATACAACCGTCGCACCGGTCTTTTTCCACTTAAGCAGGTTTTCCTCATACGGAGTTCCGGTAATGCAACTTCCGTCAGGCTTTCCGATTGTTCGGATTCTCAAAGTAGCGGATGTTAATGCCTCATCAATAAACAGATTTGGCTCAAGCTCAAGATTATCCGGACAATCAAACAGATTTGAATACGCAAGCATATCAATTCTTATCTCCGGGTGCTTCTCTCCGATAATCTTTGCTATCTGATTTTGCGCGTAGACATAGTTTTCAATATCGGAATATTTACTACACTCAGGGCAAGTACACAACGGTTGTCTTCCGTCAAGTGGCCACAGCGCAATCGTATCTACCGTGGGATTTTTCTCAATCCAGCTTACGATGTTATCTGCGATAACCTGAACAACATCAGGATTTCTGCTACAGAGTATCCACGAGCCGAAGTGGTCGGTAACCTCAAAGCGTGTTCCATCTTCCATCAGCTTGTAATACTCAGGATGCGTTTCATAGTAATGCTCTGGAAAATACTCATTTCCCTTTTGAGGTAAAAACATCGGAATTGCATCGTGATGTCCAACCGTCAGGCGTATTCCGCGACGCTCAATTTCTTCGATGATGCCGAGTTCCTTATACTTTTCATATACCTTCATCCATGTAAGGATACGGTTATATCTGTTCTTTGCAAGCCAGTCGATAAACGAAAGGTTAAGCACATTTTCCTGTTTTCTGCCGTGGTATTCCGCAATGGCTGTTCTGTATGTATTATCTGCCGCAGCTTTTATATACTCAATATCTGCCAGATCAACTTCATCGAGCTTCGGAACATATTCGCCACCCGCGATATCCGGATTTACATATGCAGAGAAAATACAGCCGAGATATCTCTCCAGCAGCTCATAAACTGAATAAAGCGTTGCGCGCTCACATTCGTTTACATGTTTACTGCTCCCCGCACAGATAAGCGTATCATCACCAAACGCGCGGATATACATTCCCTCAGGCCCCGGCACGAGTACATCAAACTCTTCACAGGAAATATATTCTGCTGTTTTTGCATTTCTCTCCGGACCGCCGATTATTATTTTGTCACCGGATACATCATTGTTATCAGATGTAATATTTGCAACAATTCCGTTAAAGATGAGCTTTAAATACTTTTGAAGCTCCTGCGCCGCGAAAAGCTCGCGAGAAGTCGCTTTTTCCGGAATTACAACCGTAATATTGCTTTTATTTGTTATTTTCAATCTAATTCACTGCCTTTTATTTTTGTAGCGGGAGAAAACTCCCGCTACATATATTAAATCACAACTATTTCATATTGTCAAGTATACGTTTAATAAGCACGGCTACCTCTGCACGGGTGGTGTAGTCCACGGGAGCTATATTGCCCGATTTTCCGTTCACAAGACCTGCGGAGATGAGTGTGGAAACAGCCTCGCGGGCGTAGGATGAGACTGTGGTGAAGTCCCCATAATCCGGTTCGTTGCCAGCTCCGAAAGCATGGGATTGAGCTTTGCATAATACCCCGTTGGACTCGGAATATTTATGATGCGTTCAAATACATTCATCAAATATTCTTTATCAATATTAAACTTCATAAAAATCACCTTTTAAAACTGATTTTAAGGGGATGCGAAAGTCTTTCGCATCCCCGATTTTTACTTTTCCATAAACAGCACGCCGAGGGTGCCGGGTCCGCAGTGGGTGGAAATTGTACAGCTTGCACGGCTGATATATATTTCCTTAAAAATACCGGTATCTTCGACCTGCTTTTTAATAGCGGCAAGCCTCTCCTCCGGCACACCGGAATGTGTGATATACATGCGCTCCGGATTTATATTTGGATATTTTTCAAACTGCTCGGAAACATACTGAGCCAGAACTCTGTCCATATTCCCGCGATATTTTTTTGCCGCGTGAAGCTCGCCGGTTTCGTTATCAACTTCAATGGACACCTTAAGCCCGAGCATTCCCGCCGCAAGCGCCGCAACACCGGAGCATCTGCCTCCCGCCTTCATAAACTCAAGCGTTTCGAGAACAAAGCTGCAGTGGCTTTTGGCACGGAGAGCCGATACCTCTTCCACAATCTGCTCTGCAGGAAGACCTTGTGCTATCCTCTCCCCTGCCTCTATTACAAGAAGCGCAATTGCGCTTGATACATTGCGCGAGTCAATAACATAAACGCCGGGAAGTTCTGCCGCCGCAAGCACACATGATTGGTAGCTGCTCGTTATTGCAGAGGAAAGCGTTATATGAATAACCTCATAGCCTTTATCCGTCCATTGACTGAAATATTCGATATACTCCTGCGGGTTTATTGCAGATGTTTTCGGAAGCGTGCCGTCTTTGCGAAATGCCTCATAAAGGTCATCCGGAAAAACGTCAACACTGTCCATATATTTTTTGTCATTAAGCGTAATTGAATACGAAATAAGATTTACGGAATACTTTTCCTGAAGCTCCGGACCTATATCACAGGTGCGATCTGCGCTGAGAATAATCTTGGACATCGCTTAATTCCCCTTTCTTCTATGAGGAACGATTTTTACTCTTCCTCTTCCCAGTTATGATAGACGTTCTGAACGTCATCGTTATCTTCAAGCATATCAAGAAGCTTCTGCATATTCTTGATATCATCTTCATTTTCAAGCTTTGTGTATGTCTGCGGAACCATCTCTGCCTCCGCGGAAACAACGGTATATCCCGCCGCTTCAAGAGCACTGCTTACTTCAACAACAGCTGTCGGGTCACAGTAGACCTCAACAACCTCTTCGGAGATCTCAACGTCATCTGCACCTGCATCAAGGCAAGCGAGCATAACGTCATCCTCATCTGCACCTGAACGCTCAATAACGACGATTCCTTTGTTATCAAACTGCCATCCGACACAGCCGGTTGCACCGAGATTCCCGCCGTATTTATCAAAATAATGGCGAACTTCGGATGCAGTACGGTTGCGATTGTCGGTCATTGTTTCAACGATAACGGCAACACCGCACGGACCGTAGCCCTCGTATACAATTGTCTCATAGTTTGCGCCGTCAGCACCGGAAGCACGTTCGATAATGCGTTTGATGTTATCGTTCGGGACGTTATTTGCCTTTGCTTTTGCAAGGCAGGCAGCAAGCTTTGAGTTACTTGCGGGATCCGGACCGCCTTCCTTGACGGCTACAGCCATTTCCCTTCCGATTTTTGTGAATATCTTAGCTCTCTGAGCATCTGTTTTTTCCTTCTTATGAAGAATATTTTTCCATTTGGAATGTCCTGACATATCTGTTCCTCGTTCCTTAGCTTAATATATTATAATATAATAGTATACAACATTGTTATGATTTTTTCAAGCAAATTACACCCATTTTTTCAATTTGGCAATTATTTTATAAAGAGGTTGTCAAAACACTTTGGAATGGCCAAACTGAACCCGAAGTAATACACAAGTACGTCGAGAGGTTCAGTTTGGTCATAGCAAAAAGGCCGTATAATTTGAGAAAACCCGAAATTTTCGGGTTTTCTTCATTAATTGGCGTTTTCCTGTTAAGATGTCATTTAATCAAACCTGCGTTATACAGTCTTTTTGCGATCCGGAGTTTTTTCACAGTCCCTCCTGCTTGTTCTGTATTCTTTTACGGTAACACCATACTTCTTTTTAAACTGTTTCATGAAATATCCGGCGTCCGAAAAACCCGTTTCTGCTGCCAGCTCTTTTACCGGAACATCCCTCTCTTGCAAAAGCTCTGCCGCAAATCGAAGCCGTATATCAACGAGATATGCAACGGGGGTAATGCCCATAACCTCCTTAAACACGCGCGACATAAGAGAATGGCTTATGTAAAGAAGCTGTGCCGCATCGTTTACCGAGAACTCGGGCTTTTTGAAGTTTAAATCAATGGTCTGTTTTATGCTTTCCGCAAGTGATTTGTGCTTTTCAACCAATTTCGGCAATGGTTCTGTATCACATTCCGCAGACAAGAGTTGCATCAAAGCCGAAATCGCGGTGAAATAACTTTTCGATGTCGGTTTGCCCCAATCAAGCACAGAATTAAATATCCATTCCACTCTCCGAGCATACTTTGCCTGTCGCACAGGACATTCACGCGTAAGCTTCAACGCCTCTGCAACCTCCTCCGCATGTTCCTCGGAAAGTGCAATCCAATAATACGTCAGGGTGTCATCATCAGTGCAGTATGCAACCGGTTCTCCGGGACGGATAAAGAAAAAGTCTCCCTTGTGCAGGATGTGAGTCTTTCCGTTCACGGTAAAGCTTCCGCTTCCTCCCGGAACAAAATACAGGCAATGCCAACGATTAACGACAACGAAATCTCCTCTTTTATCTATGCTGTAATCACGGTATCCTATGCTTGCAATTTTTATGAAGCTGTAACCTACATTCTCAAACGAAACAGCTTCCCAGCCTTTTTCAGCGCCCATCGCAATCTCCCCTTTCGCATTTTTAGTATAATACAATTTCATACAAAATGCAACAGAAAAGGCGCGATTATCCTCGGTTTATTCTTCTGTTTTTTATCTCATCAAAATACTCTTTCGTAGTATATACACCATCGGAATGATTTGAGTGTGTATGTAAATTTGTGTAAAACTTCATGATATCAATCCCTCTCTTCTCAAGTTTTATAGATTATAACACTACAGAATTTGCGTTCCCGACGCCCTCTTTCTCTTTTGAAAATATATTCGGTAAAAAAATAATCCTGCGCCGATTTCCCGACACAGGATTGTTTGCCTTTGTGTTTATTATGCCTTATGTGAATTCTTGGTGAGCCTTACCCATACCGAGCCGGAAATGAATACCGAAGAGTAAAGACCTGCAACAATACCGACAACAAGCGGAATAGCAAAATTGCGGATTGATGTTACGCCGAAAATTGCAATCATTACGATTGAAAGAAGAGTTGTTACCGTAGTATTCACACTTCTTGTTGCACTCTGCCATACGCTCTTGTTCACGATATCCGCAAAGCTTGTCTTCTTGATAAGCTTTCTGTTCTCACGGATGCGGTCGAAAATAACGATTGTTGCGTTGATAGAGTAACCTAAAATCGTAAGAACAACAGCGATGAATGTGAGATTGAGCGGAATTCTGAAAACAACATATGCACTGATAACAACAAGAACGTCATGAGCAAGCGCAACAATTGCAGCAAGACCGGAGCGTACATCAAAGCGGATTGCAATGTAGATAAGCATAAAGAGAATTGCAAGGAAGGCTGCCTTGATAGCAGAGTTGCGAAGGTCATTACCCATTACCGGGTCAACGTTGTCAACAGAGATAATGTCGGTGTGAGCGGTTTCGCCCTCTGCAACCGTCTCTGTTCCGTCGTGAAGACCGTAAGCTTCACGGAGTGCGTTAAACGCTGCGTCGCGTTGCTCGGAAGAGAGCGTAGCGGTTTTGAGAACAACCTGCTCGTCGCCATCACCTGACTTCTGAGCAGAAGAAATCTCAGCGCCTGTTGCCTTTTCAACGATAGCTGTAATGTTATCAAGCTCTGCTTTGTCAAGCTGCTTGTGCATGTTATAGGTCATTGTGGTTCCGCCGGCAAAGTCGATATCAAGGTTGAAAAGATTTACGCCGAACGGAAGGATGATGAGTGAAACAAGACCAATGAGAGCGAAGATGACGCCTATAAGAAAGAACACATTAGACTTGTTTACAATATTCAACTTGTTTTCCATTTTATTAAACATATCTTTTTCCTCCTTATGCGCCGTATGCCTTAAGTGACTTGATGTTCATATCGACAAGGCGATAAAGCAGGAAGCGTGAAACAACAAGCACTGTGAACATTGAGATTACAACACCGAGACCAAGCGTAACTGCAAAGCCACGGATAGTACCCATACCGAAGCAGTAAAGTACGACTGCGGCGATGAGGGTTGTTACATTGGAGTCCAAAATTGCGGTAAACGCGCGCTTAAAGCCTGCATCAATGGATGCCTTAAGAGTCTTACCGACGCGAAGTTCTTCCTTGATTCTCTCGTAGATGATGACGTTTGCATCAACTGCCATACCTATTGAAAGGATGATACCCGCAATACCCGGAAGCGAAAGGTTAACCTTGAGAAGCGACATAATCACAACCAAAAGCGCTGTGTAGAAAGCAAGAGAGATGCTTGCAACAACGCCCGGAAGACGGTAGATAAGAATCATAAAGAGCATAACGAGAAGAAGACCGATAAAGCCTGCAAAAAGGCTTGTCTCAAGTGCTTTTTCACCGAGAGTAGGCCCAACTGAGCGAAGCTCAATCTCCTCAAGAGCAAACGGAAGACGTCCGGAATTGATGATGTTTGCAAGAGTCTTGGACTCTTCACCGCCGGCAGGATTTAAGCTGTCCTCACTGCCAATTGTGATAACAACTTCTTCTGAGTTAATGCCCGTCGATGCATAAGAAGCATCAACAAACGGACGGCTCTGAAGAGTTTCATCAAGGTAAATGTCGATATAGTTCTTCTCGGCAGAAGCCTGGGATGCAGCCTTCTTTGTTGCCTGAGTAAACTTTTCTCTTCCTTCGCTTGTAAGAGAGAGAACAACATGGTGCTGATTTGCACCGTTTTCGGAAACCTGACCGTAAACGGATTCCGCACTCTTTACTTCGTTACCGGAGATAATGACGTTACCGTCTGCATCACGGAACTCAAGAACAGCGGTTTTTCCAAGAAGAGAGACTGCTTCTTCCGGATCTGTTACGGACGGAATTTCAACGGTAAGGCGTGTATCACCTGCAGCGGTAACAGTACCTTCTGTGTAATTTGCAGCATCAAGACGCTTGCGAAGAACAGTCTTTGCAATTTCCATATCTGCCTTGGACGGAACAGAGCCGTCCTCTGTGCGTGCCTCAAAGGTAATCATCGCGCCGCCCTGAAGGTCAAGGCCGAGACGGATACCGTCTGTTGCACTGGGGATTTCGACAACGCCAAGGTTAAGACCGCTGATTGTGGTTGCAATGAAAAGAGCAATAACAGCAACAATAGCGACAAACCAAAGTATGCCTTTTTTCATTTGTATAACCTCCTCTGTTTCTGCGCAAAACCTTAATGACCATATTTTTACATTCTGCGCACAATAAATATTATATAATTTTAAACTGATTTAGTCAATAGAAAAATCCGTTTTCCTTAAACTTTAAGCTCTGCTTCTGTCTCAATTTCCGAGCTGTACTTTTCTATTGCCGGATAAACGAAATCACGCAAAAATTCCGTAACCTGTGAAGCACTTCTGCCCGTGTAATTTTTCGGGTCAAGATTCTTAACGATTTCTTCCTTTGTCATTCCGAATGCCGGATCTGCGGCAATGCGGTCTATAAGGTCGTTTGCCTCGCCGTCTTCCTTAACGCGTTTACCTGCAGCAAGAGAGTGGGTTCTGATAAGCTCGTGAAGCTCCTGACGGTCTCCGCCACGCTTTACGGCATCCATCATTATGTTCTCCGATGCCATGAACGGAAGCTCTTCCATAACACGGCGGCGGATTACCTTCGGGTAAACAACAAAACCCGAAGCGATGTTTAAGTAAATTGAAAGAATTGCATCCGTTGCAAGGAATGCCTCGGAAACTGCAAGACGCTTGTTTGCAGAGTCGTCAAGGGTTCTTTCAAACCACTGCGTTGCCGCGGTGAGAGCAGGATTCTGAGCCGTTGCGATAACGAACTTTGAAAGCGCACATATACGTTCGGAGCGCATCGGGTTCCTCTTGTACGGCATCGCAGATGAACCGATCTGCTTTTTCTCAAACGGCTCTTCCATTTCCTTGAGATTGGAGAGAAGACGGAGGTCTGTTGCAAACTTGCATGCACTCTGTGCAATTCCCGAAAGTGTTGCAAGCGCCATAGAGTCGATTTTTCTTGAATATGTCTGTCCTGAAACCGGAATTACTCCGTCAAAACCAAGCTCCTCTGCAATGTACTCTTCCATCTTTTTGATTTTTTCTTCATCGCCGTCAAAAAGCTCCATAAAGCTTGCCTGTGTACCGGTTGTTCCCTTAGAGCCGAGAAGACGCATTGCATCAATGCGGAATTCAAGCTCAGAAAGGTCATAAAGAAGCTCGTTAATCCAAAGTGTTGCACGCTTACCGACTGTTGTAAGCTGTGCCGGCTGGTAATGCGTAAAGCCGAGAGTCGGCATATCCTTATACTCATCGGCAAACTTTGAAAGCGCTGAAATAACGCTTACAAGGCGCTGTCTGATAAGCTTTAAGGCATCGCGCATTATGATAAGATCTGTGTTGTCGCCAACGTAGCAGCTTGTCGCACCGAGATGGATTATTCCCTTTGCATTCGGGCACTGCAGTCCGTAAGCGTAAACATGAGACATAACGTCGTGACGTACTTCCTTTTCGCGCTTTTCTGCATCTTCATAATTGATGTTGTCGCGGTTGCGTTCAAGCTCGTCAATCTGCTCCTGCGTAACCGGAAGTCCGAGTTTCATCTCTGCACGTGCAAGCGCAATCCAGAGTTTGCGCCATGTCTTGAATTTTACATCGGGAGAGAAAAGCTCAAGCATCTCCTTGCTTGCATATCTTCCCGAAAGCGGTGATTCATATGTGTTTCTCATGATATCTTCCCTTTAACCTATAATCTTTTCAAGCGCCGCAAGCTTTGTGCAAAGGCACAGAAGCTCGGATGCCGTTTTTAATTCATCAACAGTAGGATATGTCGGTGCAATTCGAAGATTCGTATCCTTGGGATCGTTCCCGTACGGGAACGTTGCACCGCAGCCGGTCATAACAACTCCGGCTTCCGCCATAAGCTTGTGAACGCGCTTTGCCGTTCCCGGTAAAACATCTAAGCTTATAAAGTAACCGCCACGCGGAGCCGTCCACTCTGCAATACCAAGCCCCGTAAGCTCACGGTCAAGCGCATCAAGAACTGTTTCAAACTTCGGTCCGATAAGAGCCGCATGCTTTTTCATATGTGCCATAATGCCGTCGAGATTCTTGAAATACTTTACATGGCGGAGCTGGTTGATTTTATCCGGGCCTATCATCTGATATGTCATAACCTTTTTAGATGCCGCAATGTTTGCTTCGCTCATTGCCATTGCACCAACGCCTGCACCCGGGAATGAAATCTTCGATGTGGAAGCAAAGATATAAACCATATCCTCTTTTCCGTTCTTGCGGCATTCATCAAGAATACCGAGAAGCTTATCGCCCTCGTCATAGAGGTCATGCACACAATATGCATTATCCCAGAATATTCTGAAATCCTCTGCTGCGGGGTTGAGAGCTGCAAATGCGCGGACAACATCGTCAGAATATGTTATACCGCTCGGATTTGAATACTTCGGAACACACCAGATACCCTTGACGGAAGCATCATTCTCAACGTATTTTCTGACCTCATCCATATCAGGACCGTCATTTGTCATTGCGATCGGAATCATCTTTATACCGAAGCACTCGCAGATACCGAAGTGGCGGTCATATCCCGGTACGGGACAAAGAAACTTGACCTCCGGCAGCTTGCACCATGGCGTGCTTCCCATAACACCGTGAGTAACGGAACGGGAAACCATATCAAACATCATTGTAAGACTTGCATTTCCGCCGATAACAACCTCCGACGGTGAAACACCGAGAATGTCTGCAAAAAGTGCCTTCATTTCCGGGATACCGTCAATTCCGCCGTAGTTGCGTACATCCGGAGCGATGCCTGCAACATCACTGTTTTCTGAAATTGCGGTGAACAATCCCTCGCATATATCAAGCTGATCCGGTGCAGGCTTTCCTCTTGACATATCAAGCTTCAAGCCTCTTGCAACGTATTCCGAATAAGCTTTCTTAAGGTCTGCATAAATCTCTGCCGCAGCTTCACGCGACAGCGAGCTGTAAAAAACTTTTTCCATATATAAATAACTCCTAAAATAAAATTTACAAAAGTTTGCCGGTGCATCTCGGGAACGGAAGAACATCGCGGATGTTTGATATTCCCGTGAGATACATTATAAGGCGCTCAAAGCCGAGCCCGTAGCCTGCGTGCTGAACACCGCCAAAGCGACGGAGATTGAGATACCAGTCATAATCCTCTGAATTGAGTCCCATTTCTTCCATCTTGGCAAGAAGCACGTCATAGCGTTCTTCTCTCTGGCTTCCGCCGATAAGCTCGCCGATTCCCGGAACAAAGAGATCCATTGCCGCAACGGTTCTGCCATCATCGTTCTGGCGCATATAGAATGCCTTTATCTCCTTCGGGTAATTTATAAGGAACATCGGCTTTTTCATAATCTCTTCCGTAAGGAAGCGCTCGTGCTCTGTCTGAAGATCGCAGCCAAAGAAAACGGGGTATTCAAACTTATCCTTATGCTGCTCTAAAATCTTTATTCCCTCGGCATATTCCATAACACCGAAGTCGGAATTTACAACGTGTTCAAGGCGCTCGATAAGCCCCTTGTCAACAAACTGATTAAAGAAGTTCATTTCCTCCTTGCAATTATCAAGAACATGGCGGATAACAAACTTGACCATTGCTTCGGCAAGCTCCATATCATCGTTGAGATCAGCAAAAGCAATCTCCGGCTCAATCATCCAGAACTCTGCCGCGTGACGTGCAGTGTTTGAATTTTCCGCACGGAAGGTCGGGCCAAAGGTGTAGGTCTTTCCGAAAGCAAGCGCAAATGTTTCTGCCTCAAGCTGTCCTGAAACGGTAAGGCTTGCTTCTCTGCCAAAGAAATCTTTTGAATAATCCACTTTTCCGTCCTCAACTCTCGGCGGGTTTTCCATATCTAAAGTGGATATCTTGAACATCTCGCCTGCGCCTTCGCAGTCACTTCCCGTGATAATGGGTGTATGAGCATATACAAAGCCGCGTTCGTTAAAGAATTTATGAATTGCATATGCCGCCTCACTTCTTACGCGGAACACAGCAGAAAATGTGTTCGTTCTCGGGCGGAGATACGTTATCGTTCTCAAAAATTCAAGAGAGTGGCGCTTCTTCTGCAGCGGATAATCGGGAGCAGACTCTCCCTCAATACGCACGCACGAAGCCTTAATCTCAAACGGCTGCTTTGCTTCTGGGGTAAGGATAAGCTTTCCTGTTACCACAACAGCACTTCCGACGTTTAAGTGAACAAGCTCGGAAAAGTTTTCAAGCGTATCGTCAATAACAACCTGAATACTTTTAAAATAAGATCCGTCGTTAAGCTCAATAAAACCAAACACCTTTGAATCGCGAACCGTTCTTACCCATCCTCCGATGGTAATTTCTTTGTCCGCAAAGGTGCCCGGAGCTGCAAAAATTTCTTTTACATTTGTTAACTTCATTCTTTTCAACTCCAATTGTCTATAAATCTACATACAATATATTAAACCACATTTTTGTCAAAAAGTCTATACAAAAGTTGGAAGAAACATATTTTTTTTGCAAAATCATATTATTCCATCGCCGGCATCTTTGTAAATTATCACAAAGTTGTTTATTTCCTGATTCCGAAACCGTTGACAAAACTCCGGTTTTATGATATCTTATATAACAGAATCTGACATTTTTCGGATGAATGTCACACTGAAAAGGTACGGTGAATCGAAATGGTAAAGTGCAAAAAATGCAAAACGGATTTTAACGAAAACTATATGAACTTCTGTCCTAACTGCGGTGAAGTTCTTCCGAAAGAGAAGAATGTAAGTTTCAACGAAACAGCCGCTACTTCCCCCCTCTCAAAGCTTTTGAGCATATTTAAAAAGAAATAAGACAAAAACCGGAGGCGAACACATCTCGTACTCCGGCTTTTTTGCCCGATTTTCAAACAAATGTAAAATAATACATAAAAGTCCAAAAATACTTGTATCACTTTTTCTTTTGTGCTATAATTAAATACAAAATTTTCAACATCTATATGATTGGAGTTTATAAAATGAGTAAAATCGCTGTATTCTCTACCACACCGCAACTAAACAAAATTTTTGAAGATGTCCACTTCGAACGCCTTGCGAAATTGGGCGACTTATATATATACGACAAACCGGACTATTCTGACCGTGAATATGTCCTCAACTTTATAAAGGACTCAGATCTTATAATCACGGCGTGGGGTGCCCCGAAAATCGACAATGAGATTCTTTCTCTGTGCCCTAATCTCCGCGCAATCATCCATGCCGGCGGCGCAATTAAAGCACTTCTCGACAGTGACTTTTTTGACAGAAACATCCCGATTTCCACCTCCAACGGAGAGCTTGCAAAAGGCGTTGCAGAAAGCACCCTCGCAATAATGATTGCTGCGTGCAAAGGAATGTTCACTCTTCCCAATGAATTGCGCAACGGTCTCTGGGGCGAAAACCGTCCGAAGGTAAAGGATTTTTATCATATAAACATCGGTATCATAAGTGCCGGTGCTATTGGCAGGCACGTTATTAAGCTTCTTCACGGTTTTGAAGTTAATATTTTTGTTTATGACCCGACACTTTCCGCAGAACAGATCCGTGAGCTTGGCGCAGAAAAATGCGAACTTTCTGAGCTTATGTCAAAATGCGATGTTATAAGCATCCACGCACCAAACATTCCCGCAACGGATAATATGATAAACGCAGAAAATCTCCCGCTCGTCCGTGACGGTGCCGTTATTATCAACACTGCGCGCCCGAACTCAATCGACGATGATGCACTTATTGCAGAGCTTTCCAAAAACCGTTTCATGGCAGTTATCGATGTCCCTCCGGCAGAGCCGTTGCCGCTTGACCATCCGTATCGTTCACTTCCGAACGTTGTTCTCTTCCCACATATCGGCGGTGCAGTTTCAAACGGTTGCAAGCGTATGGGACAATTTGCCGTAGAAGAAGCCGAACGTCTTTTCAACGGAGAACCGCTCCGCGGTGCAGTTGACCTTTCAAGGCTTTCAATAATGGCATAAGATACATATTATATTACAAGTAACCCCAAGGAATCAGGCAAAGGATTCCTTGGGGTTACTGCTTATTTGCGTGTCGGTTTTACATTCACTTATAGTTACACTTTTAATAGCCATAAAATCACCTCAGATTACAATATCCAAACCTTCAAAAAAGTCATCATAAGAGCAACTATAAATTTTCTTCAATTCAATAATCACACTTGCTCGGATATTGAGTTCACCGGCTTCATATTTTGCATAAGTACTCCGACCGATATCACAACCTCGGCGTTGAAGTTCGGCGCATAGTTTCTCCTGGGATATATCATGCTCAAGACGAAGTTTTCTCAAATTATCACCCATGTTACGATCACGTCTTATTTTCTGTTCCATAAATTATACCTCACAATTCACAATTGACCAATATTGGTTGCAACTATGAATATTGTATGATATAATCAAAGCAAATATTGTCCGCTATACTGGTCAACAATTATTTGAGGTGTTTATTATGTTACAAGAACAATTAAGATTGCACAGATGTTGTTTCACTGGGCATCGTCCCGAGAAAATGGAATTTGAAAGAAAGAAAATTATTCCGTTGCTTGAAAAAGCAATAGATAACGCTATTGCAGATGGATATGTAACTTTTATAACAGGCATGGCAAAAGGAACTGACATATGGGCGGCAGAGATTGTGTTAAAGAAAAGAAGAAAAAACAAAGAGTTAAAACTGATATGTGCCTTGCCGCATCCAAATTTTGAAAACAGGCGGAGTTTGACGGAAAAATTGAAGTTTAATAAGATATTAAAAAAGGCTGATCTTGTAAAAGAGATCAATGACCATTACTTCACAGGGTGCTATCAGGTGCGAAATAAATGGATGGTTGACAGGTCAAATCTTGTAATAGCGGTATTCAACGGACAAAAGGGTGGAACAAAGAATACAGTTGATTATGCAAAGAGAAAAGGTGTAAAAATCTTGAACGTGACTGAATGAAATAAATCCACACGCGTAAGGCGTATTTCACATCGCGAAACACATTTCACAGATTTGTTTCATTAAAAAAAGCGTACTGAATTTTCAGTACGCTTTTTTGGCGGAGAGGGCGGGATTCGAACCCGCGTGCGATTGCTCGCAAACTGATTTCGAGTGGCTACGGTATTTCAGAATTTACTGAAAGTTAATGGAACTTAGTGGAACTTATCGGAAGATGAAGATAGGCTCAAATCGCTTAAATTAAGCGGTTTGAGCCTATCTTTTTTTGTTTAAATGGCTTGTTTATTGAACAAAAGCCAACTGCCCATTTTTTCTCTGATTTCTGCACGATTTTGGGAAATCTTTGGGAAACTCTTATGGGAACATCACCGCCTACCATTGAAATAATAAAAAAACGGTGATTTAAGATGAAAAATGGACTAAATTCGACACAAAACTGCATTATGAAGAAGGAATTTTGCGAGTTGTGTGGCATATCTCCCTCGACGGCATACAAATTGATAAAAAGTAAAAAAGTTCATTTTGAAAAATGTCGTGATGGTTCGATGCAATATTATAGCATACCAATGACAGAAGTTTCAAAATATCTTGATGAAAAAATGAATCGTGGAAAGCTTACAGAAATACAAATTGAGCTTGTGCGCACCTTCTACATTATCAAGATTAAAGATTACCCTGATGTCATTACTTCAAAAGATGTTCAGGTTATTACGGGATACAGTAAAGAGATTGTTCGCAAGTGGATAAAGAGCGATAAGATTATCGGATGTGTTTCCCGAAAGAAGTTCAGGATTGCAAAGGAAGATTTAATAGATTTCCTTGTGAGTCCTTACTATGCAAAAATCATCAGGAAATCTCAAACTCACATTGAGGATTTCAAAACCTTAGGAATAATATAACGGCTGAGCCACTTCCCTTTTCGGGAGGTGGTTTTTTCATGTCCGAATTTAAGGAGGCAGTTTTTATGGCACATTCATTGGATTACTTTTACGGTTACGAAGCAGATCAGTTTTCTTTTTACAGAATCCCGAAAATATTGATTCAGGCTCCGGAATACAAAGATGTTAGTGACGGTGCGAAGATTCTTTATGGTTTAATGCTCGACAGAATGGGCTTGTCTATAAAGAATGGTTGGATTGATGAAGAAAACAAAGCATACATCTACTTTACAACAAACGATGTTAAAGAACAGATGAATTGTTGCAATGATAAGGCTATTAAGATGCTTGCAGAACTTGATTCTGTTAAAGGCGTTGGATTGATAGAGCGAAAGAAACAAGGTCAAGGTAAACCTTCTATTGTTTATCTCAAAAAGTTTATAACTTCACGAAATATTAGAGATGAACCCACTCCTCCGAACAACAGAAAACAAGACTTCTGTGAAACAGAATTCAAGAGTTCTGAAAAACAGAATTCAAGAATTCCGCAAAGCAGAAGTGCAGAGTTCTGTGATTTAGACTCTAATTATACTAATATAAATAAAAATAAAATAAATAATATTGATTTTAATGATAATCATATCACATCATATCCTATCGAATATGATGATGCGCCTGATGCGATAAGATGGATGCGAGAGCGTGAAGAATATGAAGAAATAATCAAGGAGAACATCGAGTACGACATTATGGTTGATAGATTTTCTCCGGGATGGCTTGATGAAATAGTCGAGATTATGGTCGATGTTGTTTGCAGTAATGAGCCATTCATTCGTGTCAATAAACAGAACTATCCGAAGGAAGCAGTAAAAAGCAGATTCTTGAAGATAGATAGCACTCACATTGAGTATATATCAGACGCACTTAAAAATAACACATCCAATGTCCGGAACATCCGGGCATTTTTAATTACAACAATATACCGTGCTCCGGAAACTACGGATAATTGGTATGCTGCTAAAGTGAATTACGACTTAAAAAATGATTAAGAAAGGATGATGAAAATGAGTAAAGTAATCGCAATAGCAAATCAAAAAGGCGGTGTCGGAAAAACGACAACAACCGTCAACTTGGGCATTGGACTCGTGAATGAAGGTAAGAAGGTCTTACTTGTCGATTGTGATGCTCAGGGCAGCCTTACTGAAAGCTTGGGGTATCAGAACCCTGATGGAATGACAGTAACGCTTTCAACGCTTATGCAGAAGGCTCTTAGTGAGCAGGACTTTGATAAGTCCGAAGGAATTTTGCATCACGAAGAAGGTGTTCATCTTGTTCCTGCAAACATTGAACTTTCAGGTATGGAAACTGCACTCGTAAACATTATGAGCAGAGAGCGTGTCCTGAAAAACTACATTGACAAGATAAAAGATGACTACGACTATGTAATCATTGATTGCACACCTTCACTTGGAATGTTGACAATCAATTCTCTTGTAGCTGCTGATGAAGTTATCATTCCGGTTCAATCCCACTATCTCCCGGCGAAAGGTTTGGAAATGCTTCTTACTACTGTAAGCAAGGTTAAAAGACAGATTAACCCTGACCTCAAAATTGGAGGTATTTTGCTTACTATGGTTGATAGCAGAACGAACTACGCTAAAGACATTTCAAGAGTAATCAGAATGAATTATTCAAAGAATGTGACGGTATTCAAAACGGAAATCCCACACTCAATCAAGGCGGCTGAAACATCCTCTGTCGGTAAAAGCATTTTTACTTATGACAAGAATGGTAAAGCGGCTGAAGCGTACAGAAACTTAACAAAGGAGGTACTTGACAATGGTAAACAACGGAATAAACATAGGTCTGAAATCGTACGATGATTTATTCAAAGATGATATTGGTAGAAGAACCGAAGAAATCAAACCTACCCCGATTACAGAGTTAAAGCCTTTTTCGGAGCAACCCTTTAAGGTTGTTGATGATGACAATATGACAGAGCTTGTTGAAAGCATCAAGCAAAGCGGTATTCTCTCCCCGATAATAGCAAGACCGCATCCTGAAGGTGGTTATGAAATACTTTCAGGACACAGACGTGTAAGAGCTTGTGAAATCGCAGGGATTACAGAAGTTCCTGTTGTTATCAAAGACCTTGATGATGATACGGCGGTTATTTTGCTTGTTGACAGTAATCTTCAGCGAGAACATATCTTGCCGAGTGAAAAAGCTAAGGCTTATCAGATGAAGCTTGAAGCTATGAAACGTCAAGGTGAACGCACAGATTTAACTTCCGACCAAATTGGGCGGAAGTCAGGAATGGAGTCAAGAGAGATTTTGGCTGAGCAGGTTGGCGAAAGTAAAAATCAGATTTCACGCTATGTAAGACTTACCGAATTAGTTGATAAGTTGCTTGATATGGTTGATAACAAGACTATTGCTATGAATGCTGCAGTTGAGCTTTCTTATCTTGGTTCAAAAGCACAGAATGAGGTTTTGCAGGTAATTGAATCCGAAGAAACAGCTCCTTCCATTTCACAAGCAAAGAAGATGCGCAAGGAATATGAAAAAGGCACATTGAATCCTGATGTTATGATTGCCATAATGAGTGAGGAAAAACCTGAAAAAGTGAAGATTACTCTTGGCGAAGATAAGCTGAGAAGATACTTCCCGAAAAACTGCACTAAGAAACAAATTGAAGATACAATCTTTAAACTTCTTGAAGATATGTATCGAAAAAAACAAAAAGGAATGG
>JAZLCV010000200.1:0-4958 GCA_045614365.1 Eubacteriales bacterium
CGATAATGTCCGACACTGCATATAGCACCGACACACGCTTTGGAAAGGCACAGGAGTTCATTGAAAAGCTTGAAAGCATCTGCGATGCTCCGATAATTAAAACCATTCCCGAAGCCGAGCCGATTGGTCCGAAAAAGCTTCTTGATGCGCTGATTATAGCGCCGTGCACAGGAAACACCGCAGCAAAGCTTGCTTGCGGAATAACCGACACGTCCGTCACTATGGCGGCAAAAGCACATATGAGAAACGCGCGTCCGCTTATCATCGCAATCTCCACCAACGACGGGCTGGGCATCAATCTGAAAAACATAGGCACACTGGCTACCGTGAAGAATGTTTTCTTTGTTCCTTACGGTCAGGACGACAGCAAAGGAAAACCGAATTCACTTGTTGCCGATATGACAAAAATATCCGATACGCTCAAATGCGCTCTTGAAGGCAGACAGTACCAACCAGTGCTTGTGTAAGAACAAAAAACAGGTGCGGAAAATCGCACCTGTCAGTCTGACGAAAAGTCCGGTTTTCACCAGACTTTTCGTCATTCTATATTAGTTATCTTTCTTAAACCTCAGAATTGCTTTCAACATATCTCCGTCCACGATAACCTCAAATTTTCCGTTGCAAATTTCGGTATAGCTTTTTGCGATTGCTCAACCGACAGATTTTCGGGCACGTTTTCTGCAAAAACAGTTATTTACATTGATAATATAATTGCCATAAGAAATAATAGGCGCATTATTTTTTTCACAAACGCAGCCTCTCTTACAAAATCTCACGAAGCTTATCTAAAAACGCTTCTTCTCCAAAAGTATTTATTTTGAAAAACATTGCCTGACTTCCGCCGGAAGTGATTGCCGAAACGCAGACCGTGTTATCCTTTCCTAAAAGCGTTACATTCAGACTGACACGGTTTCCGCCCATATAGCTGTACCGCTCAAACACGCGCACACTGCACCGTACATCACCCATACGGAAGTCGCTTGATTCCTCAAGGCTTGCAGATACACTTCCGTTAAGAATGCCATCCTCTATTTTGCGTAATATACTGTTAAAATCACCTGTGATTGTCTTTTCTAACTTTGCCATATCAAAATCCTCCCATAATCCTTTTGTCATACATAAATTTCCTTAAGCTTCTTTCTCCGCTCTTTCCAATCGGGCATTACCTTTTCAAGCTCGCTATAAAACATAGCAGAATGATTAGGCTGGAGAAAATGTGTAAATTCATGCGCGACAACGTATTCAATACATTCACGCGGCGCGTACATAAGATGTGTATTAAACGTCAGCACTCCTTTTTGCGGATGACAATTCCCCCATTGTGTCTTCATTTTCCGAAACTTAATCTGCGGAAAGCACACTCCGCGCGCCTGAAAAGCAGGGTAAATCTGCTCGCACAGTTCCAAAATCAAGTATCTGATTTCCTTTTCGTTAAAGTACTGTACCGGCGGTATCTTCGCCCGCTCTTCGGCTTTTTGTAACGCACCGAAAATAAAGTTCTCTTTTGAGCGCAGGAAATTTTCTATAGTTTTCTCGGAAACCCACCTGTTTGCCGAAACAAGAATGCTTCCATCAGGCCTTATGCGCAGATTTATATTCTTTACCTTTTTGCGTTCAAGACTGTATGTTACAGTTTTTCCGTTTAAATCTATAACCTTTTCCATATTGATGCTTTCTCCGGAAAAATATGCAGAATATGATATAAACAAGTCTATCATATTTTCAACAAAACAGCAATGGGTTTGGGTGAAATTTGTCACACTGACAATAATTTCATCCATTCCATCGCTGTTTTCCGATTTTTGATATTCTGTTTTAATCAAGCATTGATATAAGATTTTCAAAATACTTATCAAAGCCAAGGCTGTTCGGGTGAGTTGTTTCGTCGCCGTAAAGATTCTTATCGTGAGGAACAAGCTCCCATCCGTTTATTACCGCTATGCCCGGAAGCCCGGCAACCGCGCTTTCTATAAGCTCATGAAGCACAGATGCATTTCCCATCGCCTTTTCATCTTCCCATATTCTTATCCATATCGGCGTTATCAGGATTTTCTTTGCAGACGGGTACTTACAGCAAATTTCTTCCCAGAAAAGGCGGCAGTTATCAACCAACTCTTCCGCCCTTTGATTCATAAGCCAGTTGTTTATACCGTATGCGCCGATGACGCAATCAATGCCGTCATAAGTTTCCGCCGCGGGAAGCGCAGGATTATATATCGCGCCTCCAACAGCTTTGTTTATTCCCTCGGCACCGAGATACTCGCACAGCCGCACAGCGTATACCATCGACGGGGACAGCGCATCAAAGCCCTGAGTGATTGAATCTCCGTAAATAAGGATTTTTTTATCATAGTGAACAGGTGTGATATAGCTTGCGCCCTCAAGTTCAACAGAGCTTATTTCAAGCTTTACGGTTCCGGGGAAAACTATTCTGATGCGTTTTTCTCCGCTACCGAGCGGAAAGCTTTTTTCAAACTCTCCGCCCGGAAAATCATCTGCAGGGTATCTGCCGTTCGGAAGGTCATCCGGATAATTTTTTATTTCTCCGATATAAGTACCGTCTGAGAAAACCTCAACAGAAAAATACGGACGCGCTTTTTCCCTGACTGCCACCCCAAGATTCAAGCCGGTTGCATCTGTTTTAAACTCAAAGCTTATTCCGGGAGTTGAAACAGCGCGGAGACGTTTTCCCTCTTCCGCAGAGTATATTGCCTCTTCTTTTTCGGTGAAGCGTGAAAAACATACTGTTCCGTTTTTTTCAAAAACTCTTTCGGCACCCAAGGTTATTTCTCTGATTTGTGAAAATGAAAGCTTCATAATTGCTCATTCCTTTATATAATCAAGAATGCGTTTGATAAGCACGGCGATCTTTTTCGCCGGATCAAATGGAATTTATAACCGATTTAAAGTATTGAAAATCCTGCTGAGCAAACCAGATACGGTCACCATTTCGAGGAACTTCGATGCCTATCGGGCCCTTAAATCCAACTGCACGAAGCTTTGTAAGGTATGCACGATGATTTATTTCTCCGTCTCCCAGATTTGTTGCAATGCGTCCTCTTGTTCCCGGAACCGGAGATGAGTTTTTAAGATGTGTGTAGAAAAGCTTATTTCCATAAAGGTCAATCGTTTCTTCCACGGGCGGACGTGACGGGAAATAGACGGTGTTGCCATAGTCCATATTAATTCCTATTGCAGGACTGTCAATAAGGTCAACAAGTTTTTTTGACATCTCAGGAAGGTCGTGTATATAGCTCATATGCGTTTCAAAGCCAAACTTTACCCCGATTTTTTCAAGCTCACGACCAAGCTGTTGAAATGCATCAACGGTGAGATCCCAATCCTTCTGCGTTGCTGCGGCACTTCCGTGGAATTCGCAACCGCCCGGTGCTGTAGGAATAGAAGAACGGGTCCATGCCGCAAACGTGTTGCACAAAGTTGTTCCGCAAAGCTCGTTTGCAATCTTTACCTTTTCTACCGCATCAGCAATATCTTTTGCGCGTTCTTCTTTGTTTTCGCTTGTGCACTTATCAAGACCTATACCGAAAAGAATCTCGGTAAGACCGTACTTTTTCTTCCCTTCCGCAATCTGTGAAGCATATTCACGGAATGAAAGCGACGAAAGCTCTTTCGGCGGGTTTCCCCGAAACTCTATTCCGTCAAACCCGATACCTGCTGCCATTTTACAAATATCGTCAACTGTTCTTTTTCCGTAGAAACCTTCACGGACTTCTCCGTAATTGATATGCATTATTGTCTTATTCATAACTTAAACCTCTCTTAGTTTTCGCCTTATATCTTCAGATATCAAATTTAGCTTCAAGCGGATTCTGGCGCTCTATTTCTTCAAAAATCTGAATTTCAGGAACTATATGCTCTGGCTTTATAAACAGCTCTGCTCCGTTTACCATATGGTCATACAGGCGGTGATAATACCCCGCAGTACCGTAATCACGAGCATTTCCGGTAACCTCAACCTCTTCCTTGTGCCAGACAACAGTTTCTCTGCAATAGCACGGTTTGCCTGTCTCATCGTGAAGTGACTCTTTGTCGAGTATCGGCTGAGGACTTTCACTTTCAAGATAATACTGATATTCAATCTTCTTCCATGAGGCTCTCAATGCTCCGCGGTCGCCATACACCTTGTATAACCAACCTCCTGTATAAGGTTCTGACGGGTTAATTTCAATCTCAAATACAGGGCCGTTTTCGTACTCAAGGCAGGCAAAAACAAAATCTTCTGCATCACCTACGGAATTCCATATACCAAGACGTGAATATATCTTCTTCGGCATTTCATCCGTGCCTGCAAGCCAGATGCACTGTTCAAACGGATGCGGGCCGGTGTTTCTCATCGCTCCCGCATTTCTGTTAATCAGCGTCTGCCAGTCATAGCGACGCGAAAAACCGCTCCAGCTTGTACGTACGAGCTTTACGTCACCGAGAATACCGCTCTTCATTATTTCTTCCATCTTCTCAAAATACGGAGAAAGGCGGGACTGCTGGAAGATAGTGAAAAGAACATTATTCTTCTTTGCCGCCGCAATAAGCTCACGAAGCTGGTCTGCTGATTTGGTGATTGGCTTTTCACAAAGAACATTAAAGCCGTGGTTTAATAAATCGAGTGTTATCGGATAATGCATATCTGAATATGATGCGTTTACAACAAGGTCAATATCATCACGCTTCATAAACTCTTTATAATCGCTGTATGTATCACAGCCGTAATCTTCTTTTGCAACCGCCGCACGAGCCGGATCAAGCTCTGCAACAGCAACGATATTTATAATATCGTTGTTTTTTGATCGGAAAAATTCACCGTGGATTCCCCATCCGCTCTTTCCGTATCCGATTAATGCTACATTTAATTTTTTCATTGCTAAAAACCTTCCTTTTATACTTTATTAAACCTTCGGAAAACGGCATTTTGCCGTTTTCCGTGGGTTTATGCATTTATT
>JAZLCV010000201.1:0-2050 GCA_045614365.1 Eubacteriales bacterium
GACATAACAACCTTCTTAGCGCCTGCCTTAAGGTGACCCTCAGCCTTTTCCTTTGTAAGGAAGAGACCTGTGGACTCAACAACGTACTCAGCGCCGAGCTTGCCCCACGGAAGAGCAGCCGGATCACGCTCAGCGGAAATCGGAATTTCCTTACCGTTGACGATGATGGAGTTCTCTGTGGAATCGATAGTTCCCTCGAACTGACCGTGCATTGTGTCATACTTAAGCATGTATGCAAGGTAGTCTGCCGGGCAAAGGTCGTTGATGCCGACAACTTCGATTTCAGGATGGTTTACGCTTGCGCGGAAAACCATACGGCCGATACGGCCAAAGCCGTTAATACCGATTTTGATACTCATGGTGATATTCCTCCTAAAAAATTTTCGTATGCTACCATTATAAACGATTTTAATCAAATTTACAACTGTTTTTTGTGAAAATATTAGCAAAAATTTGAGAATTTTTTTGTATAAAAGATATAAAAGACAAACCTGCACGAATCTTTCCCTTTGTTTACGCTTCTTTTTTCCACTTACCGGAGAAGTAGAATATAAGTCCAACCCAGAACGGAGTGAAGCCGGCGAGGGCATCACCCAGCCAGAAACCGTAATGATTCATACCGAGCGCAAGACCGAACAGAAGCGCAAGACCTATTCTCATAACAATTCCGTCAAGAATCGCAGTTGCAAAATTAACTTTATAATTTCCGCTTCCGTTTATCAGCGCATTCATTATCGCGCGGCACGCCGCACCGAAGAAGAGGAGCACTGCAATCGGTACGAACCTCCCACCCAGTGCAAGAACCTCGGCATCGCTTGTAAATATGCGGAAAACCTGTGACGGAAAGATAACAATGACAAGCGAAATCACCGCCGCGGCACTGAGCGTTACCTTTGCAAGCGCGCGCATAATCCCGACAGCGCGGTCATATTTTCTCGCCGCAAGATTCTGCCCCATCATGGTGGAGCCTGCTGTATTCATAGCAGCGGAAACAAGGTTTGAAATACTTCCTATCTTGTTTGCGATTCCGGCAAAGCCGGATACAGCCGTGCCGTAAGAATTTATCCACGAATTAACGAACAGCTTTGAAAACTGCACAGACGCGCTTTTTATCGCCATGGGTGTGCCAAGCTTTACAAGGTCAGAGAGCATTTCCTTGTCCCATTTTGTGAAATCCGCCACATCAAACTTAAGCTCAAAGCGTTCTCTATGATTTATGAGAAACACGGTACAACAGATAAAGCTTACAGCCTGACTCATAACCGTTGCAAGAGCCGCACCAAACGGTCCCATATCAAAGGAGTAGACAAAAACCACATCAAGAACAAGATTTAATACTGCCGCGATACTTATAAAAACAAACGGGTGCTTTGAATCGCCCATCCCGCGCAGAACCGCACTTACAATATTGTAGCCGTAAATAAACACAAGTCCTGCCATACATACGGTCGAGTATGCCATAGCGCCGGAAAACGATGCCGCAGGCGTATTCATAAGCGCAAGTATCTCTTTCCTGAATACCAATCCCAAAATACTGAGTGCCAATGCACACGCAAACAAAAACGCGCTCATCGTACCGACAAAGCGGCTTAATTTATCGCGTTTGCCTGCGCCTATGTACTTTGCGATTATAACCTGCCCTGCATTTGCAAAGCCTATTGCCAGAAACGTCAGGAAGTTCGTGACGTCACCTCCTACAGAGACAGCTGAAAGCCCGACTTTTCCGTATCGGTTTCCGACAATTATCATATCCACCATATTGTAAACTACCTGCAACATATTGGATAGAAACAGCGGCCATGAAAACACAAGCAGCTGATGCATAATATTTCCGCTCGTAAAATCACGAATTTCGGTTTTTTGCATAATATCTGCCTCACAGTAACAAGAGCCGCGGCATTCGCCGCAGCTCTCTAATATTTCTGTTTTTATTCAGCAGGGACCGCAGTTCCTACCTCAATTTCACCCTCAGCAGAAGCCTCACCTTCAGCGGAAGACTCGCCCTCGGTCTCTGTGCCGTGGTCATGACCGTCGTCTGCCGAATGCTCTC
>JAZLCV010000202.1:0-4747 GCA_045614365.1 Eubacteriales bacterium
ACACTTGGAAAGCTTAATGATAAGTATGTTTTTGTCGATAACAGAGGAGAAGCTTTCGCTCGTAACGGTGCATACCGGATAGAAAACGCAAAAATTGACGGAGGTAAGCTCATTCTTGATGTCGGTGAAGTGACATTCATCAGAAGGTATAAGAATTCGAAAAACCCGGAGGATGGATATGTTTTCAACATAAAAGAAGATCAGACTGTCCGCATACCGCTTTCTTACAGCGAAGAGTTCTCTCCGGAGTTCGAACCGGTAAGTGATTCTCTCTCGGTTTCGGCAGACAGCTCAATTTCCGTAACGGTAAAGGCAACAAGTGAACTTGGCGAGAGCGTAACCTATTCGGCAAATACACTTCCGCGTGGAGCAAGCCTTGACAGCTTAAGCGGAAAGGTTACGTGGAGACCTGACGATTCGCAGGTAGGGAAAACCCACTTTGCCGTAACAGCAACGGATGAATCGGGAAGACAGTCAACCGTTCACTTCTATGTGACGGTATACGGTTCCACAACCGGGGAAAGCAAAAACGAGGAAACAGGAACAACCGATACTCCACCTGCAGGCGGAGGCGGTGGAGGCGGTGCCGCACCGACACCCGATGATCCATCCGAAGATGATGTCGAGGACAGCTCATCCAACGTCCCGAACGACGAGGAAACAACGCCATCCGACGAAACGGACAACGCTGATGATTCCGACAACACCAATGTTCCGAACTTTACGGATTTGGGTAACTATGCATGGGCAGCGGACGCGATAACCACACTCGCGGACGATGGAATAATAAGAGGAACAACATCTGACACGTATTCACCGGCAAATAACATTACCCGTGCGGATTTCGCGTCCCTGCTCGTTCGCGCATTCAAGCTCACATCTGACAACACCGAGAACTTTGCAGACGTTACGGCCACGGATTACTTCGCATCCGAGCTTGCAATAGCGCGTAATAACGGAATTATTTCCGGCATCGGAGATAATAAATTCGCGCCTCGCAATACCATCACACGCCAGGATATGATGGTGATAGTGTACCGTGCATTGGAGAAAACCGGTGTAGAGTTCGGCATTTATGACGAACCGCAAAATGAGGATTACACCGCCGTCGCACCTTACGCAAAACCCGCCGTCTCTGCTCTCATCGGCGCAGGGCTTGTCAACGGCAAAAACAATCTCATCGCACCTGCAGACTACACCACCCGCGCTGAGGTCGCCGTGCTTATCAAGAGAATACTTGATCATATAAAATAAATGCATAAACCCACGGAAAACGGCAAAATGCCGTTTTCCGAAGGTTTAATAAAGCATAAAAGGAAGGTTTTTAGCAATGAAAAATTAAATGTAGCATTAATCGGATACGGAAAGCGCGGATGTGAATTGACAGGGTTATGCGCCATTGTTCCCGTTATATAATGCAATAGTTCGTGAGATGATAACTGCAAGTGCGAGAAAAAGCGATATTAAAGTTATCGGAAGTGACAGATTGCGTTGGTCGGTGTACGAAGGGGGATAAAGTATATTTGCTTAACACAGATTATGATATGCCTATTACTGTAAAGTTAATCAAAGGTGATGTTGAAAAAACTGTAACATTAGAGTCACTTGAATTAAAATCAATAAATATTTAATCACAACCACTGATTTTGTTGATGGCTGTTTTCAAAAAAGAAAGAAGGAGTATTTATGTCATTCAAAAAAATTTCAAGGTATCTTGAACTGCTTCCTGAAATATACGGAATACCTTTCAGTGAGCTGTCTGTATTTAAAGAAAACGAGCGGGTGTATCGTCACTCTGTCGGGGATCTTCCTTATGGCACAAAAACAATGTACCGTTTATACTCAATGACAAAGCTTTCCACTGTTACTGCAACAATGCAGCTTGTCGAAAGAGGAAAGATTGGAATTGATGATGAAGTAAGCAAGTATTTGCCTGAGTATAAAAATGTGACGGTTGGAAATGACTGCACACCTGCGAAAAATGCTATCACAATACGCCATCTTCTTTCTATGCGAAGTGGTATAGGTGCCGGCAAAAACGTCACAGCACTTGAAAAAGCGCGGAAAAACCCTGATCTGACAACGCGCGAGATGGTAGATGCAATTGCGCAGAGCCCACTTATGTTTGAACCGGGCACCGACTGGCTATACGGATATTCCCATGATGTTCTCGGTGCTGTAATTGAAGTTGTTTCCGGTATGCGGTTCGGAGAATACCTTGAGAAAAATATATTTGCACCGCTTGAAATGTCAGATACAACATTCTTTCTGTCAGAAGATGAGAAATGCCGACTTGCACCGTTATACACTTTCATGTGTGATACATACACCTGTTGTGAAGTGGAACATCCGCAACCTTTATATATGCTGTCAAAGAAATTGGAATTTGGCGGCGGAGGGCTTTTCTCAACGCACGATGAGTATGCAAAGCTGCCTAAGACAATTGCAAACGGAGGTCTTGCACAAAACGGTTATCGCTTACTGAAAGAAGAAACCATAAATATGATAAAGCAGAATCAGATGCCTGCCGGAGAACAGCATGAATTTGCAAGAATGAAGCCGGGATACGGATATGGCCTTGGTGTACGCACACTTGTTGACCGGGTAGATGCCAACGGGCCTGCGCCCATAGGAGAGTTTGGTTGGGACGGAGCTGCGGCATCGTATTTTATGATAGATACGGAAAATAAACTTTCAGCTATCTGGACAACTCATGTTCTGGACTGTCGTCCGGCATATCGCGAGATTCATCCGCATATACGCAACCTTGTTTATGAAGCATGCAAAGAATAATATAATATAAACAAATCATTTGTTGTCAAGGTGAAGGACTGTACAAGATTCTTTGTTGTGACTTTGTATAAGGGAAATATGTTATGGTTTTGGAGGTTTTTATATGTATCCGATAGTTTCTGAGAATTCCCGGTATTGTGTGAGGGAAGAATATTTTGTGATGTCAGACAACATTGGTCTGTATACAAGAACGGTAATTCCTAAAGGCAAAGACAAGTATCCGATAATTTTTATCAGAGATCCTTATGTGCCTAATCATAGCGGAATACCGTATGATATTGAGAAGTGTGACACCGCCGGTGGATTCAAAATCTTTTTAGAACACGGTTATGCTGTTGTTTATCAGCATTGCAGAGGAACAGGTGTGAGTGAAGGCATTTGCATTCCGTATTCTGAAAAAGAAAGAAATGATGGCTTAGAAACCCTTGAGCTTATACGAAAGCTTCCCATTTACAACGGAGAAATTTATTTGTACGGTGGAAGTTATCTTGCATCTGTTCACCTTCTATATCTTGCAACAAATCCAAAGGATATCAAGACTGCCGCACTTCATATACAGACTGACAGAATGTATTACATAGTTCACCGAAACGGTTGCCGCAGAGGAACGTCACTCGAGTGGTGGTTGAAGCGTGCGATCAGGAAATATCCGTATCAGAATTACGGCGATGAAATGATACGACCTTACAAAGATATCGCAAGACGTGTTGTTGGAGAAGATGTTCCGGAATACACTCCGAGCCTTATGAACGATGAATATAATGATTACTGGAAGAACGATCCGCGAACGAATGTTATGGAAGAACTTGATATTCCGGTTCTTTTAACTGAAGGTTGGTTTGATTTTTACAACTACGGTATGTTTTCAATGTGGGAAAGACTGAAACCGGAAACGAAGAAAAAATCGATTTTTGCTGTGGGTCCATGGGGACATGCTTTAAGTGTTACGTCTGATGCAGAGTATGATATGCCCAACGGGAATCTCCCGGAAGATTTCTGGGTAGAATGGTTTGACAGCAAACGGTTTGACCGCCCGTTTAAGTACGGTGAGTTAGGCAAAATGAAATATTATAACGTTGGCTCTGATAGCTGGAAAATTTCCGAGTGGCCGAAATCCGGCAGTAAAAAGAAAATTTATTTCAATTCCGACAATAAACTGACTCTTGAACCTCACACAGATAACGCTGAAATTACATACCAATATGATCCGGATGAGAAGAAGGAGTTCTTTAAATTTGCTAATATTTACAAAGCTCCTGAAGCGAATACGCAAAGCGATGTGATTTCTTTTACATCAGATAAATTCACGACAGATGAAAGCTTTTTTGGTAGCGTTAAATTCAGCATGAATGTGAGCTCTGATTGTGAAGATACAGCTTTCTTTATGCGACTGTATCTTGTTGAAAACGGAGTGGCTTATAACCTCACCGATGACATTACATCTCTTTCTTACATTGACAGCAATTATATTCCCGGCGATGTGATCCGCGTTGATATGTCAACACCGCCGATTGCAGTCACCGTCAAAAAAGGGGCTTCTCTTCGTGTTGATATCGCTTCAAGTTGTAAAGGATATATGTCGCACGCTAATGTGAAAGGGCACTGGGCGGAAGTGACAACAACAAAAATTGCTAACAACACATTGTTTTTGAAAGTCTCATACATAGAACTTCAGCGAGAAGATTAATACGGGAGAAGTATATGGAAATTTTCACTCTTACGTTAAAACAAATGCTGATGATGTTCAGCTCAATTTCCGTAACGGTAAAAGCAACAAGCGAACTCGGCGCAGGGCTTGTCAACGGCAAAAACAATCTCATCGCACCTGCAGACTACACCACCCGCGCAGAAGTCGCAGTGCTTATCAAGAGAATACTTGATCATATAAAATAAATGCATAAACCCACGGAAAACGGCAAAATGCCGTTTTCCGAAGGTTTAATAAAGTATAAAA
>JAZLCV010000203.1:0-23423 GCA_045614365.1 Eubacteriales bacterium
TCCGGCATATGTATCCGTCCCAAACATGATTCGTTCAGAACCAACCTGTTCAACAACCCGTTCTATAACCCTGTTTTGGGTGCTTGCTCTTCCACTGGTATCAAGATATACATTGTTATTTTCAGCGTATTTTATTGCACGGTAATCTGCATCATCATCTCGTGAACCCATGTGTGCCATAATAAAATTGACGTTATGATATTTATTTGCAAATGGCAAAATGTAATCACAGTTTGCTTCCGGATGTATCAGTACTATTGATGAAAAACCAGACGCAAATGAAAATATTTCGTTACCAAACTCATCTAATGAATATTTATGGAACACAGGATGAAGCTTAATCCCAACACACTTTTTCCCCGAAAGCATCCGCTCTGCCTGAGCGAAAGTGTTTTTATTTCGGGGATCAATCACAACCCACTGATACAAATTATCTACGCGGTTGGACAACTCGAACATATACTCATTCTCTTTTTCTACTTCTTCAGTAGAAATTACCGACGAAAATGTGGATGCAAACATTTTTTCAATGTTGCAGGCTTTATTCATGGTATCAAGGTATTGGAGCGTACCATTATAATATTCAAGTTCTGTATTCCAATCAAGCTTACTTCCGTGATTTAAATGTGTATGCATATCAATAGCAAAAATATCTTTTATCATAACCTTTTCTTTCCTTTTACTATACTGCGCATCCAAAAACATCAGAAAGTGAATGTAACAGCTCGAGAATCAAAATAAGATTTCGCGTTATATGGAAAGGATCTTTAACAGGAAGTGCCACAACCTTTTCCTGCGGATTTCCCTCCCTGGTTCTGATCTGCACCCATTCACGGATTTCAGGATCTTTTCCCGGAAAGGTTTTGAATGTATAGTCAAACACCTTGTCAAACCAGTCCAGAAATGTCTCATCCCCACTGTTGAAATAACAAAGAAGTGAGGTGTAAAGTGCTTCGGAATGAATCCACCAGAGCTTGCTGGCCCAGTCGGAGAGCTGTTTTGTCATCGTTTCATTTTCAACCCCACTCATATCTCCGACTGGTTCGCCGCCGTTTACCCCCGTGAAGTGAAGTATTCCACCGCAAATTTCATCCCAGCCATTTTCAAAGGCACGCTTTGCAACGGCAGCAATTTTCTCGTTCCACTTATCCTCTCCGCAAAGCTCGGCCGCCTCATACATAAACCACATATCTTCAATTGTGTGGCCGGGATTCATATGCTGACCGAGAATTTGCGGGAAGAATGAATTATCCGCACTCATTATTATCTCATGCATAACGTTATTTTCATCAACGAAGTTATTGAGAATATCCTCGGTATAACCATACACAAGGCTGCGGAGATACTTGCCGTATTCGGTGTCAAGCTTATCTGCAGCAAGGCACAGTTCTTTTGTTGTATTTGACATTATCATTGGAATTCCGTGAGCGCGGAACTTCGGTGACAGAGGATACGGGAGTGTATTGAACGTATTTTTTTCAATGCGTTCAACGCATGATGCGTGCAGTTTCTTTGCAAACTCATACTTTTCCTTATCTCCGCTTGCAAGCGCATATCGTGCAAGTCCGATTACAACAAAGCAATCGGCATAGATACTCATATCAAGCTCATCATAACCGTCAACCTTTTTCGGCGAACCATCGCGATTCATCAGAAACACACATCGCCAATCTTCCTCACCCATAAGGCAGTACTTTACAAGAAACTCTGCGCCCTGTTTTGCCATGCGGAGAAATTCCCCCCGCTCTTCTTTTGTAAACATAACAGCAGGAGTTTCAGAAAGCTTTGCAAACATCCAGACAAAGCGTCCTTGGCTCCATGTGTACTTATCATATGAGGCAAGCTTTTCGCCTTTATTATCAAAGCAGTTCAAGAAGCCGCCGTATTCCTTATCCTCGCATCTCGGCATCCAGAATGATAATATCTGATTTGTAAGCTCATTCTCAAAAAAGCCGTGTAATTTTCGTATCTCTGAGATTTTCATTTTACATCCCCTTTATTTTTCAAAAACAACATTTCCATTTACCATTGTAAGGGAAACATTAATATCATCGTCAAATACAATAATATCTGCATACGCACCTTCGCGTATAACACCACGATCAGAAATTCCGGCCATACGTGCAGGGTTAGCTGTTGCCATTCTAACAGAATCCAGCAAAGTAACATCCGCCATTTGCATCATGTTGCGCACTAGGCGGTTTGAGAACGCCACACTCCCTGCAAAGGCACTTCTGTCAGGAAGCTTTGCAACTCCATCTTCGATGATGAACTTTCTGTTACTTCCCGGTATGTCAGAATCAATTTCGGCACCGTCAGGCATCCCAGCCCCTAGTATTGCATCAGTGACAAGTGAAATTCTATCTATTCCCTTGTGCTTGACAACAAACTTAAGAAGCGATGCCGGCAGATGCTTACCATCTGCAATTATTTCAACATCCATGCCATCAAGCATATATGCAGCTTCTATAATACCTGCATAACGATAAGCATTCTTGCGGTGAACCGTACTTGTGCATGAATAGAGATGTGTTACACAATCAAATCCCATATCATAGGCGCGCATTACCTCGTCATACTCCGCATCCGAATGCCCGATAGAAAGCTTAATACCATAGTCTCTTGCCGCCTTTGCAAAATCCTCAACTCCCGGAAGCTCCGGAGCAGCGCTCCAGCGAATGATGCTCTTGCTGTATTTCTCGAAAAACATCATATATTCCTCACGTTCAAAGTTGCGTACAGTTTTTGGATCTTGTCCTCCACACTGAGCCAGCGAGAAATAAGGTCCTTCAAGATGCACGCCTGGCATATATGAGCCGTTTGTATTGCACTCTTGTGCCTTTATCACATTTTCAATCATCGTGATATAGTCTTGTGTTGTTGCAGTAGAGATTGTCGGCAGAAGGGTTGTTGTTCCGTGCTTTGCATGGATTTCGGAGGCCACCTTAAACCCTTCAAGCGTACCACCCGAGAAATAATATCCACCTCCTCCATGGACATGAATGTCAATAAATCCCGGGGATATGTATTTACCATCTGCATCATGTTCTATGTCAAATGTCAACTCGTCGCTTGTGACCGCAATAATTCTGTCCCTATCAGTGTATACACTTATATTTTCTTCAATTGTATTCCCAAGAATAATTTTTCCATTTGAAAACTTATGTATCATAAAATCCACTTACTTTCTAAACACTTTTAACTTTGCCAATTATCCTCTATATCCCCAAAAGTTTTTCAGCGTTTTTGTAACAAACCTTTTCATATGTATCAAGGCTTATGCCGCCTTCTTTATACAAATTTTCAAGAAAATCACTGAATTCATACTGGTATGTCTGTGCTACGTTACATACGTCAGCACCGTAGTATATCCTATCGTCAAACTCTGTTAAAAACTTTGCAGCATACTCAGGGTCACGCATCATTGCGTTAGCTCCGCTTCCTGCAGACAAGTCGCAGTAGAGATTGCCGTATTCACGCATAAGTTTCGCCAGACTTTCTTCTTCCACTTTGCCCTTCGGATATCCACGACGGGGGGTGTTATCATCAACTTTGTTTATCTCACACCAGAATGTCGCAGAATGACCAATAAGCTTTAAATCAGGATATTTTTTGAGCATCTTTTCAATTCTTGGAAGCCCTGGGTCATCTATAACACCATATGTGCCGCCATAATGCGGAGCAACGTGAATAAGAACCGGCATATCGCACTGGACACAATGATAAAACAAGTTATCCATTAATGGGCAGTCTGCCTCAAAAGGCGCCGTAACCTCTCCCATACCTTTTGCACCAAGCTCTTTGTAATGCCAGATATACTTACTTAGATCAGTTTCCGGGCTGAAACGCCCCGCACGAGGATCAACATTGCAAAACCACGTAAATCTGTCGGGATGTTTTTTGACGATATCAATGCAATTTTCAGTCGGCATAGCCGCCCACTGACACTCAGGGGCAACAATAGGAAGGATCACGCCAAATTCAACATCGGTTTTATCGTGAATGTCAATTTGTTCTTCTACTGTCAAAAGCTGAGTATCTGTAAGGTGGTATCTCGGCGAATATTCCGGATATGCAAGCACATGACAATGTATATCTATCTTTTTCATGATTTTTCACCTCAAAATTTTGTTAGCATTTCTATATCCCCAAAAGTTTTTCAGCGTTTTTGTAGCAAACCTTTTCATATGTATCAAGACTTATACCGCCTTCTTTATAGAGATTTTCAAGAAAATCAATAAACTCGTACTGGAAGGTTTGATTGGGATTGCAAACATCTGCGCCATAGTAGACTCTGTCTGCAAACTCCGTCAAAAACTTTGATGTGTATTCAGGATCGCGCATCATCGCGGTATGTCCGCTACCTGCAGAAATGTCACAATATAGATTCCCGTATTCACGCATAAGCTTCGGCGCTCTACCCTCTCGGATTTTTGACATAGGACAATGCTTGCGTGTTTCTTCGGTGACATCAGCTGAAATTTCACTCCAGAATGCCTGAGAGTGGCCGATGAATTTCAGGTCAGGATACTTTTTAAGCATTTTTTCAAGTCTCGGAAGGCCGAGATCATCGACCATACCATAGCTCACGCCCGGCTTTGGCGATATGTGAAACAAAACCGGCATATTAAGTTCTGAGCATGAAGAAAAAAGATTCTGCATCATTGGATCATCAGCATACAGAGTTGCCGTAATCTCACCTACGCCCTTAGCTCCTCTTTCTTTATACTGGCCAAGAATATGTGTCAAATCCGAGTCGGGGCGATATCTTCCCTGACGTGGGTCGACGTTGCAAAACCATGTAAATCTGTCAGGATATTTGTCAACAACATACTGCGTTTCTTCATTACTCATGGTTGACCAGCGCGCCTCCGGTGAAACAAGAGGAAGTATTACACCAAGCACAACACCGGATTTGTCATGTATTGCAATTTGCTCCTCAGCGCTTAAAAAGTTTTCTCCATTTGGGCGTGTTGACGAATACTGTGGAAACGCAATAACGTGACTATGTATATCTATCTTCTTCATGGTATACTTTTCCTTTCTGTTTTCTAAGAAATTATTACAAGACCTTTTATGACATTGCCGTTAAGAACTTCATCAAATGCTTGCACTGCCTCATTGGATTTTTTGCAATCATCGGGTCAAGTGACAACTTTCTTCCCGATTCATCCTCGCAATCGTTTTTGCAAGAAGAAAAGCACACATAATCACTGAGACAAGCTCTGCAATCGGAAAAGCAAACCACACAATGTTAAGATCCCCGCTTTTTGAAAGAAGCCATGCCGTCGGAACAAGAACAACAACAAGTTGCCTCGAAATAGACACAAAGAATGCATGATTCGGATTACCTATTGCCTGAAAAACAGAAGTCGATATGCTTCCAAATCCTGCAAGAATAAAGTTCACAGCAATGATCCTAAGTGCAGGAACACCTATTTTTATCATTTCATCTGAGGCGCTGAAAAAACCAAGAAGAAACTCCGGTACGGTTTCAAACAAAACTGTACCACACGCCATAACTGAAATCGCAGCAAAAAGAGAAAATTTTATTGTCTTTTTCACACGATCAAATCTTCGTGCTCCATAGTTATAAGCAATAACAGGAACCATAGCGCCGTTAAGGCCAAACACCGGCATAAATATAAAGCTCTGCAACTTATAATATATACCAAAAACCGCTGTTGCAGTTGTCGTAAATCCAATAAGAATACGATTCACAAAGAAATTCATCACAGAACCGCCGGCCTGCATAAGCATTGACGGAATTCCCACTTGATAAATACGGCGCACAACTTCTGTATCCCAACGTATCATACGAAAAGAAAAGCTTATTTCCGTATTTGCCTTGATATTTATGATTATTGCAATCACCGCAGCAATAATCTGCCCTGCAACTGTAGCAATTGCCGCACCCGTAACACCAAGTTCAGGAATCGGCCCCAACCCAAAAATAAGTATCGGGTCAAGAATTATGTTTTTCATTACAGTTCACTTTCTTCCATGCAAGTCAGATGGCGTTCATAACCGATTTTAAATATGCAAAATCCTGTTCTGCAAAGTATCTGCGATCACCGGGGCGAGGAGCTTCAATACCGATAGGTCCTGTAAAACCAACATCTTTCAATTTTGCAAGATAACTTCTATGATTTATCTCGCCATCAGATAATGGACACGGTATTCGGGAAATCGAACCCGGAATTGCAATAGAATTTTTAAGATGAACATAGAAAAGCTTATCACCGTAAATATCAATAGCTTCCTCCGGAGAGGGACGATTCGGGAAATATATAGTATTTCCGTAGTCCATGTTGATACCGATTACAGGACTTGCAATTTCATCGATAAACTTCCTTACAACTTCTGGTTTATCATGAATAAAATTCATATGGGTTTCAAATGCATATCTTACACCAATTTTTTCGATTTCTCTTCCTATTTGCTGGAATGTATCCACAGTAAGCTTCCATTGTTCTTCTGTTGCCGCAGCACTGCCATGATATTCATAGGCTTTATCCGGTGCTGTTGATATTGGGGACTTTATAATGGCAGCCGAAGAATTTATTAATTCTGTTCCGCAAAGCTCATTTGCAAGCTTAACTGTTTCAACAGCTTGTGCAATATCAGCCATTCGTGCATCTTTATCCGGGTTTGCACTTTGCCATGCAATCATGCCAAAATTGATATTCGTAAGTCCATATTTTTTCTTACCTGCCGCAATCTGCTCCATATATTCACGAAGGCTTAAGTGTTCAAGCTCACGCGGCAGAGTTCCTCTGAACTCTATGCCATCAAATCCGATTTCTGCTGCCATACGGCAAATATCATCAATAGTCTTATTTCCTATCTGCCAGCCACGGATTTCAGCATAGTTTATATGCATAATAGTTTTATTCATAATGTCATTCTCCTTTTTATTCTCTAACTAAGAAAATAATTTGTTCAGGCGGCACCATGAAGGTTTTCGACCTCACACCGCTAACGCGATCTGTCCATTCATCGCAAAGTTCTGCTGTCCACGGTGTTTTTCCTATATTTGTAAATACAAGATATTGCTTTTCGTTTGTAAATAAGGTTGCGATAATATCATCGGGAACCGTGGTAACTTGCAACAACGTTGTTTCATGAAGTTCAACATGAGCAACTGTATCGTCTGTTATCATCGGCTTGTAAAGCTTCACAAAACCACCGTAGCGATCGACCAAGTCCTCAGGATCAGGAATTGCCGAAAATTCGCCGTGTGTATATGGACCATTTGGATGAGCTTTAGCGAACTCGCCGGCTCTTTTCCAAAAATGATATAATGATTTCTCGGTTACACCATACCATTTTACATTTGCCGTAGTTTTGTCACGCATAAGTCTGCGACCATGATTCAGGCGCGGAAACTGCAAATACGGAATAGCAAGCGCAAACGGAAAATCCGGTCCAAAAGTTGTCTGACTCTTTTTATCCAGTATGTTTATAATATGCGGCATATAGTTTTTGCTCTTGAGAAGTCCCTTTCCGGAGCTTACACCTTCACCAACATTAAAATAGTCATATATTCTTTCTTTAGTCATAGGACGATAATTACCCATAAAGTGCAAAATGCTTATACCGTTGCGCCTCTTGATTCCATGATACAACTGCGCAAGAAAGTCCTCTGCTTCCGGGTTATACGGCATAAGATCTGGGTCGAATTCTTCTCCAGTTTCTGCAAGATGTTTTTCATAAATATAAATCTGATCTTCCGGCGGATGATCATTGAAAATACCATCTACACCATATTCATCCATTACATTCATCATTTTATTATAAATAAAGCTTCTCCACTCCGGACTTTTCAGACTACATGTTGCATATCTGAAATACTGCCCTGTGAGTATTCTGTCGATACGTGTAAATTCAGGTTTGAAATCCGGATCCTCAGTATGCATGTATCCCGAAGATACATACGGCAGAACTTTAAGGTCAAACTGATGACACATATCGACAAACTCACGGAATCCTTTGTCGTCATGTGCGGAATACTTGTCTGCACCAAGAACACGGATTGCATCGTTCCATTCCTCGTGAATTTTAATTAACTTAATCCCGTATTCAGAATACTTCTTTAATGTTTCATAATCATATTCCGTCGGGCTCATCGGGAAAGATAACGGATATTCGCCGAGAAAATATGAAACATTACCCGGTTCGTAATTGAATATGCGGTACTCGTACAGACAGTTCTTTACTGCATTTCTAGACTTTGCGAGGTTTTCAATGCGTTTTTTTTGCATTTCAACGGTTGTCTTTTCCATAATATTTTCTCCCTTTCATCAGAAAAAGTCGTGTATAAACAAATTCCTATCCGGAAATGCACGGAAGAAATCCGAGGCATCACCTTTTAAATTTACGCCATCAAGATAAGAGGCAGTGTCTGCTGAAAAGCCTCCACCAAGCATAAACCTGCTTAGTGGCGGAACTGTGCAAGATATATCAAACTCTGCATCTGCAGAAAGTTTTTTTACCGTAGCTTTACCATCCTTATATTCCACATCGAAAACCGCGTTATTGAATAAAAGAACATCTTCACTCTTCAATCTGAAATGTCCGTATTCTTTCGGATATATATTCTGCTTCAACGCTTCTTCAACCAAAAGCACACGTCCCATCGCCCTGCTATCAATGGAATACTGCATTTTCGTATACTCGTGCAGAATATAATCTATCTCGCTTGTTTCCGGAAGGTTATTAAAGCAAAACTCATTAACCTGACCATCAAACATACGGAGAAATCCAAGCATTCCGCGAAGTCCGTTTGCATCAACATAACATATTTCAGATATGTTTATCTTATCCTCGTCAAAAACTTCGACCGTTGCAATCGCATCAGGCTTCCCCTCATCGGAATAATGGACATATGTATGCTGCCTTGAAGTGTAGGGATCAAGCGAATATGCATCTGTGCATTCATCTCGAATAAGCATTGAGGAATAACGCAACGCGTATGTGTTATACACCTGCAGTATATCTTTTAACAACTCAGGGTTCTTATAGCTGTAAAGTTTTGCGTTCGTATTTCGCTCACATACCATAAAAGCAGTATCTGCTACTTTAATCTTAATTCTCTTCACCAATCTTTCATATCCAAACTTGCGATAATAATCGTAAGAAAATGGATGCAAAAAGCTCGTTACCCATCCACGTTCCGGTGCCATTGAAAGAATCTTCTCCATAATTTTGCGAACAGCACCAAAACGGCGGTATTCAGGTCGTGTTGCAATCCCGCCTATACCGAGGCACGGCACTACATTCCCGCAATAATTATTCTTGTATTCGAGTATGTAAACAATAGCAACAAGAGTTTCATTGTCATCAAGAAACGCTCCTATCACTTCGTCCTTTAATTCTTTTTTTGATTCTTCTTTGATGTCAATTGAAAAACCGTATCCAATGCTCCTTACTTCAAACGCTTTTACGTTTTCATCCGGGCGTAATTGTCTTATTATCATATATCGTCTCTCCTTATAAATCAACTGAGGATATCAATTATATATCCTGTCATAATCTCTGCGTATTCAATAAGTTCTTCACAACCGATGTATTCATCCGGCTGATGTGCTCCGCCGTATTCACCAAATGATCGCCCTATCCCAAATGCAACAGCATCACCGCCACCGTATTTCAGAACAATAGATAAATCAGAAAGGCACGAGCCGCAAACAGCAAGTTCTCTCCCACTTGTATCTCTTGCAGAAGCACATATTTCTTTTATAAAATTGCTTTCCGGCTCGATATATCCGTAGTGGAAAAAGCGTGTTTTTGGAAAGAAGCCTTCTCCGACTACACCGATTTGCGAAAGTTCTTTCTTTAAACTTTCATGCAACTCGTCAAACTCTGCGTAAATTTCATCCTTCGTTTTGTCTGTGTAGTAGTTAAAGCTCACTTCTCCCGAGCCTAAATCAGAACCGTCACATCCTGCCTTTACCCCCATATAACGCAATGCTGTTTCGGGGATTATTGTATCCTTGTAAAACTGATTGTTGTTTAACTCTTTCTTACGCTTTTCTCCAAAACGTCCCACAACATCCATAATCACAGAAATTGACTTCGCGGCAAGATATGCGCTATCTACAGGCTCGGCAGTATGGTATTTATACGCTACTATCTGTCCACCCGATGCACAATGCCAAAGTTCAAAATTCTTGCAATCCATATTTATAATACGCTTTGCAGGATATCTCAAGCATGATGCCAAGGCACCGTTACCTCCGCCTTTTTCTTCATCACAATACGCAGTAAAGAGCACGTTTTTCCGAGGTACAAAACCATTTTCCTTCAAAAGCTTTATAACAAAAGCAGCCGTTGCTATTGCATATTTATCATCGCAAGCGCCTCTTCCCCAAATTTTCCCATCACGAATTTCACCACACAATGGTGGAATGCTCCAATTATCAGGATCTCCGACAACCTCAGTATCACTGTGTGCCATAAGCATGAGATAATCCTCATTCTCTGTACCATTCCAACGAACGGTTACATTATACCTGTTTTCAAGCCCACGTCCGCCAAGATAATCCTGATGCTCACGAAAGTCCGGAACATCAAGCGGCGAGTACTTATCCGGTGACAATCCTATATCTTTTAAATACTTAGATATATACTCTGCAACATCAGCCTCGTTACCGTATGATGAAAAATTTTCTGAATTTATCTTTATAAGCTCACACAGCAATGAAAACAGTTCCATTTTTCGCTCCTGTATGAGCTTTTTAATTTCCAATTTATTCATTTAATTAAATCCTCCTTTTCTACATTAATTATACCACTTCTTTTTTTATATTTCAGTTGACATCAAAGCAAAAAATATGATATAATCGTCATATATTCTGAAAGGATCGTTTTCTAATGGATATTAATTTTAATGTTAAGGATTTAAACTCGTTTTCCGTGAATATATCAAAGAGGTCTACCCCATACACCTCTGCTGACAGAAACACCGCGCCTCACATTCACGACTTTTGCGAGATATACATTAATCTTTCGGGTAATGTTTCTTTTGTCGTAGAACGAAACGTGTATTCTTTAAAGCAAGGTGATATCATAATTTCAAAGCCATACGAATATCATCACTGTATATATCACGACGAAAGCGAACATAATCATTTTTTGATTGAGTTTCCGTTGGACAACAATCCAGCGCTTTTCAATTCGTTACTTGAAAAAAAGATGGGTAAAAACAATCACATTCGTCTATCTGACGAAAAAAAGACAAAACTTCTCTTTTTATGTGACTCTCTTGCAAATAAAGAAGCAACGTATCTCTCCAGCATAGCGAATTTTTTCAAACTTCTCACCTTTATTGATGACGGAATGGCGAAGTATAGTGTTTCAGACGCAACTGGAAAAATCTCTCCCGAATTAAAAGAAATTCTTTACTATTTAAACAAGAACTTCACTTCCATAAATTCAGTTAACGAGATAGCTGAACACTTTCACATAAGCATATCAACACTCGAAAGGCACTTTAAAAAGTATCTTTCCATGTCCCCAAGGCGGTATCTTGAGGATAAGAAACTTCAAAAAGCTTGTATATTATTAAAAGAACAATACAGTGTAACAGATGCCTGCTTTATGAGTGGTTTTACCGATTACTCGCATTTTATTGCAATTTTCAAAAAGAAATTTAAAACCACTCCGTTGAAATACAAGAAGTTATTTTAGGGTTGGAGCCCATAGCTATGGGCTCCTTTAATTTTATTCAAACAGCTTAAACCCGTTCTCCTTAATTTTGTTGCCATCAATTTCATCACACAAGTCTACTTTCAGCAAATTAGGCTCAGGGTAGTTAAACGGAGAAAGTGTACCGAAGCATATCTGCTCCTGCGAAACCGCGTTTAAAATAGCATCACGCGCACGCTGATTAAACAAAAACATCTGAGTTGTTTCAAAAAACACATTTTTTCTTTCTTTAATCAGTTTTAAAAACTGCGCACCCGCCGCAGCCGGATTAAAGCTTGTAACAACAACCTTGGCCTTGCTATAATTTTTCAGCAGTTCATACATCTCATCGCCCGAAATATTCTTCGGAGTATCCAAACCACTTCTACCTCTGAAATTTTCAAAACCCGCACATATACGCACAGGAACGTCAAGTTCTTGCGCAAGTTGTAACACCTTTCCAGCTCTGTGAATCGGTGAATACTCATCATATAACATTTCCGGAGCAAGCGAATATCCATGATATAACGGACTCAATTCAAAGCCCAAAAATCCTTTTTTTATCATTTCGCGTGCATCTTTTTCCCACTCAGGATATGCCGGATTAACTATTGCCATTGGCAAAAATTTTGTATTTCCTGAATATGTTTTCAGTTCGTCATCCAACTCGATATTTGCAATATTTGCATCCTTATAGAATAATCCGTTTAGATTTGCAACCACCATATGAGTTATATCATACTCGCGCGCAATCACGTCAAGCTCTGAAAGTGTACTATTTATAAGTCTTCGGAACGGCCAATGACCAACATATGTATTAACGTCTATAAACACAGTTGCTTATCACCTCTTTCCAAAAAACGCCGGAACGCGTGCCCTGCAAGAATTGTTTTTTTATCCTCGTCCGAGATCTTAGCACCAAGAATTTTCCCAACACATGAAGACCAGCCTCCATCTGTTCCAAACACTATTCTATCAGCGCCAAGCAGCCGTACAGCTTCTTCTATCTGAGGACTTTCATATTGACTGCCGCTCATATCAGTGTATACATTTGGACAATCGGCAATAGCCTTTAATGACCATTCCCATTCTGCAACGGTAAAATGCCCCATAAGGAAGGTTGCCTCCGGATATTTTTTAGCTGCTCTTGCCATGTGTACACCATCAGTTGCAAGCGGCTGACGTATATGATTGGGCGCATCCATGCAGTGCATAGAGTGCATAAGCATCGGAATATCAAGCTCGATGCATTTTTCTATTATTGGATGCCAGACCGGATCATCCATAGTGTAGTCGTAATACAGCTTAAGTCCGACCATACCCAAGTCTTTTACACACCTGTCAATCTCCGCAAGCGCTTCTTTAAGATATCCCGGGTGAACATAACAAAGGCCGTAAACTCTTCCCGGATATCTTTGCATTGCCTTATAGGTAATGTCATTTGCAGCACGGAAAGTCTCCGGCAAGCATCTTTTTATATGGACTACCGGAACCGAAGAAACAATTTTATCAATCCCAAACTTGTCAAAAACTTCTATCGTGTTATTTGCATACCAATCTCTGATGTCTTTGAATTGCGTATTTTCTGCCCATATATGCTCATGCCAGGCAACAACGGGGTTGTCGTGTAAAAGATTAAGCTTTTCTTTTATGTTCATTATGCTTCACCTTTACTTTGCTTCACGAAAGTGTTTTGCAACCTTGTTTACTGCTTCAATTGTATCCACAAGATCCTGCTCAGTATAATATTCTTTGCACTCCATACGGATACAGGTCTTCAAAATTTCTTCAGCATTTGGACAGAGACCCGTTTTATATTCTATGTTCTTTCCGTAATACGGGCAAGAAAACGGACATTTCATTTCACCATAAGCAGTCTGATTCGTGAACATATCCATTTCATACACGCACTGTGCAATATATTTAGGTGCTGCCGGAATGCCTTCTGCCCGTAGAGCTGCCGCAAATTCCTCTCGAGTACAACCAAGTTCTTTTTCATCAACACGAATAAGGTAAAACCAATATGAAGACTTGCAATCAGAGTGAACTTTCGGCACATACAGTCCAGGATTATCCTTTATACCCTTAGTAAGGGCATCGCCATAAGCATTGCGCTTGCGACAGATTTCTTCCACCTTTTCCACCTGTGCAAGACCCACAGCTGCCTGTAGCTCGCTCATACGGTAGTTTGGTGCAACGTGCGGTGAGTTGCGAACAACGTCTGCTCCAAAGCGGTTGTAGTTTTTGTCTGCAAACATAACTGCCTTATGATAAAGCTCGTCGTTGTCTGTAATTATCATACCACCATCGCCTGCCGAGATGTGCTTGAAATCATTGAGCGAGAAACAGCCTATATCGCCAAATGTTCCTACGTACTTGCTCCTGTATTCACAGCAGTAGCTCTGCGCACAGTCCTCTATAACATAAATTCCCTTCTTGTGGCAAAGTTCTGTAATCTTATCAACTTCAGCCGCATTACCTGCAAGATGAACAACAACAACCGCACGTGTCTTATCGGTAATTTTTTCCTCAACTGTCTTTGCAGTCATATTGTATGAATGCGGATCAAGATCAGCAAACACCGGAATAGCGTTTTGATACAGAATACCGATAACACTTCCCATATCGGTAATTGGTGCAGTAATAACCTCATCTCCCGGCCCCACACCACACGCGCCGAGTGCAACATGTATTGCAGATGTTCCCGAACTTGTTACCGTACAGTGCTTTGAGCCATAAATAGATGCAAACTTTTCGCAAAGGCGCTTTGAAAAGCTACCTTTCCAATAAAACAATGTTTCCTGGTCAAGTGCTTCTTTAAGGTATTCGAGTTCTTTTCCTCCAAAACGTTTTGCATTTCCAAACGGAATTTGTTTCACCGGTGTGCCGCCATGTATTGCAAGTTTTTCCATAATATATATCCTTCCTTTGTCCCTGACTCAAGCAGGTACACTTGTGGAGTTGCAGCATCCTTTTTTATACTGCAACTCCAATTCTATTCTGATTTTTACTTTGCTCTGCTGTATGCTGACTCATATGCTCCAATAAGCTTGTCTACGCCCATTTCATTTAAATCCGAAACAAACTTATCGAAATTGGAAATCGGCTCCTGACCGAGAATAAACTTTATAAGCATTTCCTGAGTGTGTGTTCGTATTGCGGCGTAATATTCATCCACAACATCCTGTTCATCATCGTTAAATGCAACCCACACATTCGGATTGTAATACGGAAGCGTGTGCTCAATAACCATTTTTTCGCTTTCTAGCGTTGTTTCGGACTGTACTGCAGCAGCCGCCGCAGGATCAAGGCGCGTGAACGAACCATAGAGTTGGAAACCATACAATGTGTTAGGACCTGAGTTTTTCTCATCGGTTATGAACCTTTTCTTTCCGTCAACAACCTCAAAGGTTTCCCCTTCTTTGCCCCACGAAACAAGTTCCATGGCCTCATCCGTATACATCCAATCTACAAACTTTGCAGCATTTGCAATTCCGTCTGCACGGCCTGTGTCACAAATTGAAAGACCGAACTGTTCGATGTCGCCACGGATTACCAAAGCCTCTCCTTTTTCCGAATTTGCCACCGGAGGAACCATTGCCTGCATCTTGAAACCGGGAATTTTATCCTTAGCGATGTTATTGAAGTGGTCTATTCTAAGCTGGAGATGGGGCATAATAAAGCCCTTTTCCGAAAGGACGTGTTCCTCCCACATAGTGCTGTTCATAGTTGCAAAGTCTGCCGGCATAAGCTTTTCAGCCACCATTTTGTTGTAGAAAACCGCCATTTCCCGGGCAACATCTTCGGTTGCTCCCCATCGCCACTCTTCATCATCAAAATCGTAGTATATTCCATGCGACCACCATTTATCAAAGGAAGATCCTGCTATATCAAGATAATCAAGCCCTCCTCGAACCATAAACGGGTAAGAAGCCGGATAAATCTCTTTGAGCTTTTTGCACACGTCATAAAGCTCGTCATATGTTTCCGGAGTTTTTAAACCATGTTTTTCAAACACATCCTCACGGTAAAGCCATGCATACATACGCGTTTTTCCTTCGCGACCCGTTCCCGGTGTGTAGTAAATTTTACCATCTGCATTTACTCTCGGCTTTACAACAACGTCATATTCTTCTGATGTAAGTGAATTCTTCCACGCATTATACACCGGCATATACGCTTCTAAGTCCTCAAAAGCGACCAGTCCTTCCCCCGCATAAGTCGCGTGCGCTTTATTTGATGTAAACGCAATCAAATCCGGAAGAGTTTCACGAGATGCAAACAAAATCGGAATTTTACTTCCCATGTCTGAAGTTGGAACTGATGTAATATCAAACGTCGCGCCTGATCCCTCCTGCATATACTCCCAGATTTTCCAATCCTCACGGAACGGCCAGCTTGCATTTGACGGAATAAATATTTTTATTACATCGTCTTTTGTAAGTGGTTCAAGTGCATCAGTACCGTCAAGAACAGTTTTTCCGCCACTACCTGTACAAGAACAAAGCGCAAACATCATTATTGTTGCAATCAATAATGCAATTATTTTTTTCATCACATTTTCTCCTTTTAACCTTTTTTTGAATGATTGAAGCGATGCCAACCACCGAGTGCACCCACATCGCCTTTATCTCCGGGAAGAAGTTCCTTGTAGTTTTCGACAACCTTTTTAAATGCTTCTGCATACTGATCGATAATCTCCGGCCAGAAGTGCTTGAACCACGGAAGGAAGAAAGCACGTGCATTTGCAATTTCCGAAACAGGAAGATTTGTGTCCATTTCACGAATGTCTTTTTCAGAAAACGCGATACGTGTAGGCTTGCCGTCCTTAAACACATCAGCCTTGATATTTACCGGATGTGTGTGAAGCGGGCGGTTGATGCCCGGATTTATATTCATGCCCTCGGCACGAAGAGCCTCACAGAAGCGGGAGATAGAGAGTCCTTCAAATGCATCAGGATCATATTTACATATTGGAATGTACCAACCTGCCATGGTGGAGCCGTCACTCTCATCAACCTGAACAAGCTTAAGTCCCGGAAGCTTATTTAGTTTTTCTCCAAAATACTTAACTGCCTTATTTATTTCTGCGCAACGCTCATCATAGTGTTTAAGCTGAACTCTTCCCATTGCTGCACTGAGTCCGTGCATTCTATGCTTATATCCTGCAAGCGGGAGACCTGCAAACTCTTTAAGATATTCAGTCTGAAGCGAATCAGCATTGTAGCAACGCTCATACGAACCAAACGCGACTGAACGCTCATAGATTTCGATGTCATCAGTCCAGAGAATACCTGCCTCACCTATTGCAAGTGATTTGCCTGACATAAGCGATGCTGCACCAACATCTCCGATTGTACCGAGGCTTCTGCCTTTATATTTACCGCCTTGCGCATGAGATACATCCTCAATAACCTTAAGATTATGCTTTTTGGCAATCTCCATAATCGGATCCATATCTGCAGGATGCGCCGCATAGTGAACAACCATTATTGCCTTCGTTCTATCCGTAATCTTTTCCTCAAGCTTTTTCGGATCAAGGCAGAAGGAATCCGGATCAACATCAGCGAATACAATCGTTGCACCGAGCGCATAAGCACTGAGGCAACTTGCCCAATATGTAATACTCGGACATATAATTTCATCTCCACGACCGAGTCCTACACCAAACATTGCAGCATGAAGAGCCGCTGTTCCATTACAAGTTCCAAGTGCATATTTTGCACCTACCCATTCGCAGAATTCTTTTTCAAACTCCTTCGTGGTATCGAGCTTGCTCATTGCTCCGTTATTAAGCACTTCAAGAACCGCTTTACGATCCTCGTCCGTAACGATAGGCCATTTAATAAGGTCGCTACCGTCATTTTTACCGGTTCCCACATAGGTAACCGCTTTTTCTCCACCTAACAATGCAAGTTTTGACATTTTCTTTTCCTCCGGTTTTGTTTGTATATTTCGTGGGGTGATTTTGACCTCACCCCTTGGTCTTTAATTACTTAATATAATCGAGGATTCTTTTCAACAATACTGCAACCTCGGCCCTTGTTGTATAGTCTGTCGGAGCAATGTGTCCACTCTTACCGTTGACAAGCCCTGCACCGATAAGTGCGGATACAGCTTCTTTTGCGTAATCGGAAACGAAATCAAAGTCTGCGTAGTCTACGTCTCCGCTCTCAAGTTTTTCACCAAGCTTTGTAAACGCGCGGTAAACTATAAGCATCATATCCTGGCGGGTGATAAAATTGCGTGGTGCAAATTTGTTATTACCTATTCCGCCGATGATGCCCGTATTGCGTGCTGTTGCAAGCTCTGCTGCGAAGTAGTCATCTGCTGAAACGTCCGCAAAATTCTCAGCATTATCGCTTTCAAGCTTAAATGCGCGCACAAGAAGCAAAGCAAAGTCTGCGCGGGTAATGTTCTTCTCCGGTGAGAAGGTTTCATATGACGTACCCTTTATTACTCCGTCCGCTGCAAGCTCGTTGATTGCATCTGCGGCCCATGCATGGCTCGTGAGGTCTGTGAAACGGATATCATCCGCTTCACCCGACGAGTCGGGTACTGTTTCCGTTTTACCGGTCTGTGCGATTTCGGAGTTGGCATCGCCTACATCAGGTTGATCGTTATCCGGTGTGGCACCACCGCCACCGCCACCACTGCCTCCACCACCGTCTGACGGCGTGGTACTATTTCCGGTACTACCGGAGTTATCCACAGGCGGGTTTGCAGTTGTCGAGCCGTATACTGTTACTGTAAAGTGGCGCGTAGTTTCAAGCGTTCCGTCACTTGCCGTTATCGCAATGTGATTTTCTCCCACCTGCGAGTTGTCCGGTTTCCATACGAGCGTTTGTGTTTCCTGATTGATACTCATTCCTCGCGGAAGTGTTGTTCCGATGAGCGTGATATCTTTCCCAAGCACGCTTTCTGCATTGAGCTGAATACCGAGCGAACTTCCTGCAGATGTTGTATAGTCTGCCGGTTGTTCAAACCTCGGTGATGCGTCATATGTGCTTGCAAAAGGAATTCTGAGACTCTGTCCTTCACTTATGTTGTATTCATATCCCAGGCTTGTATCAAGAGGATCTGCATACTTTCTTATAACTGTAACATCTCCGATATCAAGCAGAACATCTCCGCTTTCTGTTACGGATGCAGCCTCTATTTTATATACGCCGTTCTGAACTCCATCGTTGTCGATGTACACGTACTTTCCGGCAAGAAGTTCCGTATCAATATTTTCGCCGGATGTTGGTTCATAAACGATATTGTTCTGAAGCTGCAACGAATCAGTATAGCTCTTAACCGTACCCGTATACAGAAGAGACGGCACAACCTCTTGCTCAGTATCTGCAATCTTTAACACTTCGCCATCGTTTAAGTAACTGTAAACAACAGCATTCTCTGCCAGAGAGATGACTCCCGCAAATCCGCAGAATTCAATCTTATTGTCAACAACATATTCAACGGAGGTGTTGTTTGAGTAAATAACGTAATCCACACGACCGTTTTTAAGCTTTACCTTTACAGCACTGAAAGCATCATTAAGACCTGGTTTTTCCCCTTCTTTCCGAACCATTGAAACTTTCTCAATACTTTCTATATACTTTGCAGTTGCATCATATGGTTCAAGAACAGTTGTAAATGTGGTGTCAAGGTTTGTACCTTTGTTTCTGACAAGAAGATACTCAAGATTCCCTATGTTCTTATTAGTATCCTTTGCAGGCGCCTTAGCTGTCGCGAACGTAACCTCACTTACCGGCTCATCATTCACCATTGTAAGCCGCAAGCGGATATCACGTTTTTCATCCATAACCTTATTCCAGTCCTTGACCTTAAACTCAACAGAAAACTCTTTATCTATTGAATTGTAAGTGCGGATATTTTTAAGCCAAGTGTAGCCCTTTGGATATTTTTCCTTGCCGACACCGCCAGGGTCAGGGCCATAAACAACATCAGCTCCTGCATATGTTCCAACCTTGTTACCGTCATCATCAATGTATGTCGGCTGTTCATATAAATTCTCAAGTCCTGAAACAGCAGATATTTCATCAGACTGACTGTGGAAGCTGTAAAGGTGGTCATCTCCGCCCTTTACATGGAAGAAATCAACTCCATATGAAATGTCATCATTAACCTCAACCATAACTACCGAACGACGGTATTCATCACATTGGTCATAAACAACATCTGCATTGACATCCATAACCTTAACTCTTCCACTGTCGTCAAAGTGGTAAGGTGTTCCCAAAGCATCCAGTTCATACGGATGTTCTGTTTCGTCGACAAGAACCGTGTTGTGTGAAATCGTTGTTCGTACCCACTGCTTACGGTTGGGGTCTTCACCCGTCTGCTCAGGATAACCAAGGTCAGGAGCAATATTTAGACCGAACACATCCATATACAGATTAAGCATATCCGAATGTCCATGTCCATTTCCTGAGCCAAAGTATATTGCAATATCACGGATGTTGTTCTTTTTTGTAAGCGAGCTTGCCGAATTGTAGTCAGCACCGGCACGTAGCGCAGCAAAGCCAAACCCTGTCATCATATCGCTTCCAAGCGCAAAGGTCCCTTTTTCTTCTATAACCTTTTCAATATCATTGATAATCGCTTCGGGATTTTCATCGAAAATAGAAGTGTACAGACCTTCCGTGCTGTTGCCGTTAAGCATATATACAACCTGTGCAAGCAACGGAAGCTTTGTGTGTTTATAGCCAAGAAGGTAATCCGCTTTTTTCATCCACATATCCGCACTTGCAGTTCCGCTGGAGTCACCCATCTGCGGCGAATAATATCCACCAAGAGTAAGGCGCGGGATTGAGGTAAACAGCTTTACAAACTTCGGATTATTGAACAGATTGTATTTTTCATACTCTGCTTTTCCTGACTGCTTTACATACTGTGCCATCTTGTCGGCATAATTAAGGTTATATGTCAGCCAGAACTGATTATACTGAATAGAGTTTTCATTTCCCTGACCATCGCGATCAACATCCTGAATAAACACATTATCCGTCCCTGCACCAAGAATCGGTTCAGTTTCGGGATTTGTTTTAACTTGCTTTCCATCTCCGTAGCGGAAAAGCCAGTCGAGAATATCGCCACTTTCAGGTTCACTATTTAGCGCTATTGCAGCGGATGCCGCAGTATCCTGATGAAGGCCAAAGTTTCCTATTGTACGCCCCCACTGAAGATCATCAATCGTAAGGCGTACAATATTATCCTCTGCATTCTTTCTTATAAGACCCGGAGTGTTTTTGAGATTTACAGGATTAAGACTTCCATCTTCGTTTCTTATAAAGTTTCCTTTTTCATCGGTTTCATACCGTGCACCGTTCTTCGAGAGGAAATTTATAACATACGGGTCATTATACATCGGCAAAAACGCATCATAAGCCTCAATGAACCAAGTCGCATTGTATGTATTCTCTATTGTATCTGATATTCTTCCACGATAAAAATCATCGCGGAACTCATGCCATCTAAACCAAGAAAACTCCGGATATATATCTGCAATGCGGTCAAGTATTATTGCCCCCGCTCTTCCATACTTTGGATCACCTGTGTACAAAAAGGCTTCTTTCAATGTGTTCATTGCATACTTAGCGCTTCCTGAGGATGCGCTACCTTTATTTTGCCACACACCGTTGTTTGCCGCCAAAGCAACATAATAGTACACGACCGGTCCTTTGTATTTTCCGTCGTTGTAACGCGCATATCCATCCTTATTTATGTAGCGCGGATCATAGCCAACAGCGTTTTTGTCTGAAATATACGGCTGCCGGTATCCAAAACCGTCATCAACAGCCCAACCTGTACCAAACTTTGCATCCATTTCCTTATAAAGGTCATTGGTAAGATATCCACCCTCTACATCATAACCATAGAATTTCTTCCATTCCTCATCACGTGGGTCGTTGTCGTACCATTCCGCACATCCCGCCTCACGTGCCGGATGTATACATTCCTGACCTTTCTTTATATACGTGCAGGTTTGCTTATGAAGCTCTTCAAGCTGCGGCAACACTTTCTCGTATAAGCTTTCATGAGCACACTCCCGACCTGCTTTTACATGCTCGCAAACAAATAGCTCATGATGCTTCTGCAGAGCGTCTCCATAATGCCAGAGAGTTCTATCGTCAGAAAGGCCAAGCTCATAAAATTTACCGAAGTCGTTTGACGGAAAAAGACGTTTACATTCGGGACACTGAATTTTCCATTCTCTTTGCACAAAATCTGAAGAAAAACCGTATTTGCCGTATGTATTAGTCAAATCATTTTCGCAATAACGACACATAACGTTGTTAGGATCATAGCGCTGTCCTGCGTAATAAAACCTCGGCACGCCCTCTACGGCAAGATGATTGTATATCCGCTCATAATTCTGAAGATATTTTCCGGCACTATTCTCGCTTTTTTTTGCCAAGGTCTTTGCCCACGAATATTTTTTCACATTTTCAAGCGCATTATGACGTTCATCTACGGTATATATCTGCGGATCTATGGTTGTATCCCACTCAATTCTGATTGTTACAGGTGCAGCAGTGACCTCACCTATATCCCGCCACGAAGGATCGATGACAGGACATACAGTGACAGTTCCAAGCGCAAGTCCGTAAACCGATGCATCATAGGCCATCGCATTTCCATGCACATCATTCAAAGACAAATCAACTATCTCTGCCATTTCCTCATTCCCGAGAGTCCATGTTACATACTCGTTCGGGATTTTGACAGTGTTTCCGCTATTCATCGTAACCGATACAGAAACATTTCTCATTCCGTATATGTAAATGCTCTCAGGAGCAGACACGGAAACACCTTTGCTCAAATCAATACCGCTTCTGTCTTCAACAGTAAGTTCAAAGCCAGCACTTACAATTTTTCCACCATAAGTAATCGCGGCATTGATTTTTGCCTTACCGTCACCTACACCGTAAATCTCACCATTCGAAAAAGTCTTTGCAACATTTTCGTCACTGGATGACCATATTACTCTTTTGATTCCGGCGGGATCGTAATAAATCTCATTACCGTCTGCGTCATAAAGCTTTATTACCGGAACAATGACCTCTTCAATACCAATTGTTGTTTTCTGCACAATCAATGCTGCAGATGCAACACCATCTCCCGAAACATCTGCAGAAACTACCGTTACAGTTACTGCATCGCTGTCAATGATTTTCCCGTGAGCAGAAATCTTTGCGCTCACCTTTGCAGTACCTACTGCGTTGGCAATAAGAGTTTTTCCATCTGCAGACAGCACAAGCGTACCGTTCTCGTTTTCTATTATCTCATAGCTTACTACGGTTCCATCATTATAAATTCCTCTGTCAGCACGTTCAACTCGGATATCAAAGGTCACTTCATCTCCAACTGCATATCCGCCCTTTGGATAGATATAAGCAGCAATAGCTTTATAATAATCGGAGACCTTTATCACTGTTTCATCCGTTTTTACCGCACCATCAAACATAACGGTAGTAATAATGGTTGCTTCTCCATTGCTCTTTGCCTTAAAGGAAGCTCCGTCTTGTAATATTTCTAAAATGTCATCACTACCAACTTTAAGCTCATGCTTAATATAAGCATCCTTTATATCAATCTCTACATCTGAGCTTGTTTTCCCGATAATACCTGTTATACTCGCTATTTCATCAATAGCAATTTCTTTATTATCAAACAAAGCATCAACTTTACCGAGTGCAGGCTCGCCCACCAGAGAAATGTATCTTAGA
>JAZLCV010000204.1:0-10461 GCA_045614365.1 Eubacteriales bacterium
TTTCTTCTTCTGCCAACTCTTCACCGCTGATATCTCCGTCAAGGTTGTACTTGTATGTATTTACAAGGCTTCCGCTTTTATCCTGAAGAGTATATACACCAACAAATCCGCGGAAATAAACCGTTCTTCCGTTGTCTTCTATCTTATATGTAACAGTGTTGTTTGTGGAATAGAAAATATAGTCAATCCGTCCGTCAACGTGAGTTACCTTTATTGCGCGGGCTGCATCCTCCGGCACCTCGCTTCCGCCAATAATTTCAAGCGTCAGCGGCTCTGTCTTTTCAAGATTGCGATTTTTCTTGTACGGTTCAAAAACAGAGGTGAATACTGCATCAAGATTTTCTCCCTTATGCTCAAGCAGGAAATACTTAAGATACTTAATCTGCTGATTTTCTTTCTTTGTGGGAGGATAGCCGTTCGCAATAGCTACCGAAGTTTCCACGCCGTTTTCCCTGTTCTCGCCGTCAAGAACTGTCATTCTCAAATGCAGATCCTTGCCATCTCTGAGATATTTTCTCCAATCCTTAATGTTAAAGTCGACAGTAAAGTTTTCTTTTGCATCGTTATATCTGTCAACGTTATCAAGCCATGTATATCCCCTTGGATATTTAAGAATTGCAGAGTTTGTTGAGTTGGTATTAGGATCCTTTCCGAACGGAGCATCGGCGCCTGCGTACGAACCGATGTACTTTCCGTTTTCATCAACCTGCGGTTTCACTTCTCCCATATTTACAGTTTCCGCAATGCTGTCCGCTGCCACATGAATGCTGTAAATATGATTGTCTCCGCCGAGGACTCGGAAAAAGTCCACCATATACATATTCTCATCGTCAATCTTTATATTGACAATTGAACGTCGATATTCAGAAACCTCACTGTAAACATTCGGCTCGGATACATCCATAACCTTGACCATTTCCGTATCATCGAAATGGATTGCATCGCCTCTTGAATCCTGATCAAGCTGTGACTTTTGGTTAACAACAACTGTGTTGTGGGAAATTGTCTGATTTGTCCACTGTACGCGTTCCGGGTCCTGACCTGTTTTTGCAGGATAGCCGTGGTCGGGCATAAGCTCAAGACCGAGGGCAATTAGACCGATGTTTAGTGTGTCCTTGTGTGGGTGGGATGAATAGGGATTTCCGTTTGTTCCAAAATACATCCACGTTGAGTTTCTTGTGTCCATCGCCGTCGATGCCGTACTGTCCGTATAGTCGCCGCCGCTTCGAAGCATTCCAACACCGAAGCCTGCGAGCATATCACTTCTCATTGTAAGCGTTCCGTGTTCTTCAATTACATCCAGAATGTCATCCTGTATAGCTTCCGGATTTTCTGACCATATGCCTGTGTTGAAGCTTTTAACACTGCGTCCGCTGAACTCATACGCTGCCTGTGCAAAAACAGGATCACGGAATTTGTTGAACGCATTAAGCATTCTTGCTTTACTTGTCCACTGCCCTTTTTGTCCTGTTCGCGACGAGTCTCCTATGGTCGGTGAGAACTCACCCAAAGCCATGGCAAGTCCCGAATAGTACATTCTCTTAAACTTCGGCTGATCATACAGACTTTCTTTTTCATATCCGTCGTAACCGTCAAGAACATCCGCAACCGGCTGCATTCCGTCAAGCCACATCTGGTTATATGTTGATGCTTCATCACCCTGACCGTCACTATCTATTCTGCTTATAAGATAGTCGCCAATACCACCACCGGTAACGTTGGTCGATGTTGAACCACTGTTTGTGGCATAGAGGAAATCCAGCCACTTTGTCGTCTCGGGCTGTGAATCAAGAACAACCGCACAGAGGGCATTAACTTCCTGCGCCAAGCCAAAGTTTCCGGCAACCCTGCCGTTCTTAATGTTATTGAGAAGTCCGCGCAGAAGTCCGTTTTCAATATTATGCCTTATCTGATTCGGAGTTTCCTTTGCGTGACGGAACTTTACGTCCTTTGCCTTCTCTGCGATATATTCCACAACTTCCGGGTCATCAAAAACGTCATAAATCATATCGTATGATTCAGGGAATATTGTTGCTATCTGGGATTCTGCAATATTTCCGAGGAGACCGCCCACGCCACTTCCGCCGTGAGCATTATACGCAATAAGGTCATATGCCTTAAGGTCATAATCAGGATAGAAATCAGCGAAACGGTCAAGCAAAACTGCCGCAGCTATTCCGTACTTTTTTTCACCGGTATAGACGTATGCATAGCTACAGGACTGTATTGCCTCTGCAATAGCCTTTCCCGATTTTCCGTCCGTACGCCAGAGACCTGATGCTATAAAGCATCCTATATAGGTATGGCGGTCATTGTTTCCGGCAGATGCATTTGTTTTTCCGGAATAGTAACCATAGCTGTCGTCAACGCCCCAGCGTTCCTTCGTTTCGGAGGAAGCAAGCTGGACCTGGCAGCCTTCATCTCCTACCTCAGGATAAAGTTCGTTATACAGATAGCCTTCCTTTACGCCATAACCGTAATAGGTGTACCATTCATCTGTATGCTCTTTTCCCGGTGCATCTACGCTCATAAGCTTCTGCGTTACAGCCTCTATATTCTTTGCAAGAAGCATTTCGCGGTGCGCTTTCAGCGCGCGAAGTCTGTCAAATTCACCGTATTCGTTAAGTCCAAGCTTATAAAAGCTTCCGAAATCGTTACTCGGGAACAAGCGCTTACAATCCGGGCACTGGATTTTCCACGGACGGGCTATCGGATCAAATATCCACGGGAAGGTGCCGTAGGTTGCACCGAGGTTTTTTCCGCAATAGCGGCAATAGAGAACCTTTGAATCGTATTCCTCTCCGACGCTCATGCTCCTGAGAAGTCCCTGAGAGGTTATGAGGTCATAAAGTGCATCAACATTGCCGACATACTTATCCGCAATTGTTATCTGCTTTTCCGACTCAGTTTTTGCCCAGTCATACTTTTTGATATTATTCCTTGCGTTTTCACGTTTTGCCTCGGTTATATACATAAATCCACGCTTTGCCGGAGATACAGTAAACGTTGCCTCGGTTTCACGTACTCTTCCGTTGAGAGTTACCTTGACCGTGAATTTTGCCTCTCCCGGCGCTTTCGGGATAATGGTGTCTCGCGCTTCATTTAAATCTGCAATTTCAGGATTGTGTGCCGTAGCTTCAATAATTGCCTCGGATGTGTCAAGTTCTTTTCCGAGATTACTTATTGCCTGAACATAGAACGGAACGTGGTCGTCACCATTGCCCGTAAAGCGTATGTTGGTATAACCACCTGCCGTTGCGCTGACTTTTGTCATTCCCTCAGGAAGAACATTGACAGTGAAATCAACATCTTTTTGCTGCCCGGCAAATACGGTTTTAACATTGACAAGTGCTGTTCCGGGCTTGTATGTTTCAAGAACTCCGTTCTTTACATTTGCAATATCAAGCGTTTCCGCTGACGGAGTGAACGTAGTTACGGCATTTGCAGTATTCCCCAACACTCTTCCGCTTCTGAGAATATTTTGGACGATAAGCTTTGTCTTATCCCCTTCAAGGACCTCATCAGCTTCCGTTCTTACATCTATTCTCTCAAGCGGGTCATCCGTAACAGTTATGCTTTTTACTAAGGATTTTTCATCGCTTTCCACGCTTGCGGTCTGCGTGATATTTATGGCTTCTGCCTTTGCAGCTTTCGGTTTTATCGTGAAGCTGAATCTGCTTGAGTCATCTGCCGCAAGTGCAGGCGCCGTAACCTCAGCTGTGGCTGCATCGCTTGATGCTGCGGTAAAGCCAAGTGCCGCTGTGCTGCCTGAAACATCGTATTTCCCAAAATAGCGGTATGAGCCGTCGCTCATTTTAACGCGTGAGCTAATCACCATATTCTCCTGCGGCACAAACTCGTCCTGTATTTCGCTTTCGATTTCGGAAATTACGGGCTTTTCCGCAACGGGAGTGAATGTCAGCTTATACGGAAGCATATATGTTGAGTTATAATGCGTTTGCGCAACACGGAAGGAAACCTTGATATATTCCTCCTCACCCGGATCAAGGTAAAGAGTGTTTAACTGTTTTTCTTCACCGAGAACTGCAACACTGTAATCGGCATCATAGAAGCTGTATTCACCTGCGAACTTACCGTCTGCATATATGTAATAATCAGAGAAAGAGCTTGACTTTCCGCCTTGGAATTTTACGCTATAATATCCCTTTGCTTTCATTGGAACGGTTATCGTGAACATAACCGACTTGTCGTTTACAGCGGGCCATGTCTGACCACCCTTGGATTGAATCTGCATAAGACTGAGCGAGCCTTCCGGAGTAAGTACTTTTGCGCCGTAATATCTTCCGGCACCGCTTGCGTCACTCTCGTGGGTTTCATCCCGGAGAATGGTATAACCCTCGGTTGTCCAGAGATAGGGGTTTACCCATGTTTCTGTTGTATTTGTAGAGGTTGTTTTCTCTGTAAAGTATACAACCGCCTCTTCCTGCGGTATTGCAGCCGTTGCCGAGAGCGTAACAGTTCCTTTCATATCCTCCGCTCCGTCAACTGCAACACAAGCTGTGATCTCAGCACTTCCCTCGCTTGCCACAGCCGTTGCAATGCCGGTTTGCGGATCTATTTCTATAACAGAAGGATCGGAGGATTCATAAGTTACCGTGCTGTTGCCCGAATAAACTTCGTCGTTTGAAAGAATAATTTTTGTTTTTGCCTGAGAGCTGTACCATAACGGAAGCGGGTTTCTTCCGAAAGATACGTTTACTTTCTTGATGTCCACAACCTCAATTTCCGTTTCTTCGGTAGAAACAGGGGCATCGTCTACAAGTGCAGTTATCTTTATCTTTGCCTTGCCAAGTGCATTTGCTTTGAGGCTAAATGTAGTCTTTCCATCCTTATAGGAAGATGCGACCTTTTGTACAACCTCTGTTCCGTCAGGATTGGTTATCTGTATATCAACCTTGTTTTTCGCATCTGCCGTACCATTTCCTGCAAGCCCGAAGAGACGGGTTGAACCATCGTTCATTTTTATCGTTGCAGCAATGTCATAACCCTGACCGATGAGCATTGTCTTTGAAATCACGGCATCAATCTTTTCCGGTTTAAGCTCTGTCGCCTGATCCTCAACCGGGACAAGACGGATTGAATACGGAATTATCTGTACGCCATTGCTGTTTGTCGGCGCCTGCTTTAAGCGGAACGAAATCTCGTTTGGACCTTTTCCAAGATAGAAAGTATTGAGTGTTTTTTCATCCGCACGCCTGAACGAACCTGCGGAAGGTGCATTTTCATAAAAAGACTCGTAATCGCCGGCGTATTTATCATTTACGTATACATAGTAATTAAGCGAGGTGTTGCGCTGTATTGCCTGAAGCTTTAAGCTGTACTTTCCCGCAACGGGAACATCGAGCGCAACGGTAAACGCGCTTCCCTTAGTTGCATTTGTTCCGTTGGGCCATATATTGGCAGCACTCTTACTGCCAAGATTAAGCTCAACAAAATTCGTCTTAACCCCGTCAATCAGGAGACTGAGACCGTCCTGACAACGGCTCTGGGCTCTTATGGTGCTCTTGTCTTTGACTATTGTGAAGCCTTTTGTTTCAACCGAATCAAAGCTGAAGGAGCTATCTTTGAATTTAAAATTATCACGTATCAGAAGCGCCGATACTTCGCGCGGCACGCTTGCCTCGGTGATGTTAACGGTTTTCGTTATTACATCGGTTTCCTCTCCCGCTATCTTCGCCTGCATTGAAACAGTCGTGTTTCCAACGATGCCAGCTTTAAGCGTTGCGCGATAAACACCGTTTTTTACAACGGCACCTTTCAGCATGGAATCTCCGCTTACGGAAACAGAAAGTGAATCTGTTTTATCCGCAGTTCCATCAAGCTTGTATGTCGGATAAGAATAGATTGAACCATCGCTCATTTTTGCAGAGACCGTAATTTCTTTTTCTTCGCCCTGCTCAATGTTTTCGGGGATTGTGTTTACAAATCCCGAAAACTCCGGTGCTTTATCCGTCTTTGTAAGGGTAAGACGGTACGGAATTAAAAAGTTTGTGTTCCCGGGAGCTTTTTGCGATGTGCGCAGTGTTGCTTTAACATATCCGTCGCTATCCGGCGTGAGATAAACCGTGTTCATCTGCTTTTCTTCGCCGAGCTTCACCGCAGAAGCACTTGCATCGTAGCAGCTGTATTCTCCCGCGAACTTATCGCCGATATAGAGGAAATATTCTGCACCCTGATTATACTTTCCGCCCTGTACCTTTACAGCATAATATCCGGCAGTATCTACCTTGAATTTAAATGTAAACCACAATCTGCGCTGTGTAACTCCACCTGCCGGCCATTCTGTTCCTCCGCTCGTTATAAGCTTGAAGAGGTCTTTCTTGCCATCAGGAGTTTCAACACTTCCCGCAACACTTGCCATGCCTGCGCTTGTGTAGTTACTCTCTGCCTGAATTACCTCATAGCCATCATGCCTTGTCCAGTTTTCCGGATCAGCATTCGTGGCACCAAGCTCGGTTGTTTTGCTTGAAAACTCCACAATGATATCGTCGCTTGCTACCGCGAAAGCCTCCGGAACCGCAGGTAATAATGCAACAAGCATTACCATTGATAAAATTAAAGATACTAATCTTTTCATAGGTTGATCTCCTTTCGAAGGGGTTCTCCTGTGTTAAGGGAGAATGAACGCCGTCCATCCTCCCCCAGTTGTTACTCTAATTAATCTAAATCTGCGTACAATACTTTTACCTGCCCGTTGTCGCTATAAACTACATAGCCACGTGCAACGCTCTGTTTAGCAAGGTCTCCCGCGTTATTTACACAAGCCTTGAACTGACCGTGATTACCTTCTATATTTCTCGCCTTTGCGTTTGCATAGCAGGAGGAAACACTTACGGCGCCACTGTTACCGAAAACAACACCTGCAGCTAAAACGGTGTATTCTCCGCCGTCATACTCAAACATATAAGAGCCATCACCGAGGTCATCAAGGATTGCAACAGGAGCTTTTGTTGTTATGGCATTCGTTCTATAGTTCAAAAGTGCATTTTTAAATGCATAATGCGTGTATTGTGAACCGTAAGAAACGTATTTTCCGTCTCTGCACCATACCATCGCTTCGTCATTGGAGCATACAATCGGTTGACCTATTGCAACAACTCCGTTCACACTTGGGTTTCCGTTAATCTTAATGGTTGCTGTTACAGTTTCCGCCGAAACATCCTCAAACTGTGCAACGGCATATGCAACACCATTTATTACCGCTTCATCTGCTATGCTCCAGCCTTTGAATGTTGCTCCGCCATAGGTTGCTGTCGGCGCCGCCGTCTTATACTCAGCAAAGTTTTTTCCGCTTTCTTTTTCTACGAACTTAAGGAATTCACCGTTACCGTTATAGAACTTAACTCCTACAGAATCCTTTTCGTCGAAATTTGCATAAACGGTCATATTGGTATAGGCGTTGAAAATGTATGCACTGTCCTCTGAAAGTACCTTGCCGTCCTTATCCGTCCAGCAAGCAAACTTATATCCGTCAGCAGGGATTGCCGTATAGGTCACAGTTCTTCCTGCTGCACCGGAGTTAACCGGAGTTTCAGCAATTGTACCGCCAACCTCATTCATTACATATGCTGCAACAGTGGTGTTTGAAACAACAATCGGTTCTGCAACCTCAGAAGTTTCTACCAATTCAAAATCAACCGAATACGGGATAAATTCTACATACTTGACTGTAGAACCTATCGCTTTGAAGGTAAGTTCTACATACCCGTCGCTGTCGCGAGTTAATCTAAGTGCTTTAAGATCTGTTGTATGAAGTTCTGCGGATGCAATAGGTATTTCCCTTGTCGGATCTGCTGTATACGTTGTCTGATAATCACTTATATTTCCTATATGTATTCCATTTGCGTAAACCGCAATCTGTCCGCCGCGCGGGTTCTTTCCGCTTGTTACTGAAATATTGTATATTCCGTCAGTTCCTAACCGATATTTTAAAGCCATGCAACCGTACGTGTAGAAGTGCTCCCAATTGTTATCGACAAGAGTGTATCTGCCGCCGGAAAAATTAAGCTTGTCTGTTGCATTTGTTGATGAATAGACGCTTACATTCGGTAACCGCAACTGTCTAATTGCCGATGAAGTTGTGAAATACATATCATCTTCGAATCTCACATATCCCGGATTTGATTCTGCACCGTTTGATGCTTTTGTCTCCGAAAATTTATACTCATCGTTTTTATCCGTTGAGGCATCAACAGAATTCCGATCAGCGGCGAAGCTGAATGAAGCCGACTCATCCGCGATTTCTTCTATGACAATCTGATACGGCCATAAATTGCCGCTACCGGAAATTCCGATTGTCAAATATCCATCCTCGTCCGGCGTGAATAATGTATCTGACTCAAAAACCTTGTCTTTAACTGTGACAGGAACAGTTGTTGCTGATGTATCTTTGTTATTAAACTCTCCAAGCTCTGTTCCGTTTAAAGAAAGTGCAAATGTAGTTCCTGCGCTCCACATGCCATACTTTACAGTCACTCTATAAAGGGCGGGTTTTGTCTGCGGTGCTTTAGTTTTTAAAGTGAACGAATCAGTAGTATTCATTTGAAAGCGAATACCCTTAATCGTTTCTCCACCGACATTATATGTCTGTCCACCTACATTAAGCTTACTACAAACATTTAATCCAGACGGAAAATATGTTTCATATTGATCGTAATGGGAAGCCGTGGTGTCTCCGAAATTAATTATATAATACTTCGTACCATTATTAAAAACGTAATGCTTGCCGCTCTGTGTAGCTATAGGTGCAGATGAATATGTTGTTACCTGCGCCTCATTAAAGGTAATAGTCTTCGTCGAAAGCACCTCTGCCGTCTCTCCCGTTGCAAAGGCCGCGGGGACAAGTGTTGCAACTATGCACATTGCAACGATAAGTGATGCGATTTTCTTAAAAATACTGTTTCTCATGTTTTTTACACTCCTTATAAATTTTGATTTATATAAATGGTTTTGCTGACTAAATTTAGCTTGGTGTTGTGATCACAACACCAAAGGGCATATGCCCTTTGTGAGGATTCCTATGTCAGAACGGGGTTGTGGTATATCCGTCTGTGACTGATGTTACATCCTCAATAAACGCAAGCAGCGCATCAAAGTCTGCCGGTGTATGTGCGTGTCCGCCTTCTCGGAGACGGTATGCGATGTTTTCCGGCATGCCATACAAATCATAAACCTCTTTTGCGGCTTCATAAGTGACATATGCGCCTTTTGGGTTTGCCCATGTATCGTCTCTGCCGTTAGTTTCAAGAAGCTTTCGCGGTGCAACAGCCGCCTTTAAGAAATGCTGGTCAAACGGAAGCTCATGGTCACGCCCGACATATTCATGAAGCTTCGGTCCAAACCAATATGGAAACTCAGACAAAATTTCTTCAAGGCGCTCATTTCCGCGCTTTCCGTCGCGAGGCTCTGTCCGATAACGGAAACACCCACCACCACAGCATCCGGAGTTATTCGGATTTACAACAGCAAACCGTTCATCAAGCGCACCGGCAAGAAGAACTGCTTTTCCACCGCGTGAATGTCCGGTTATTGCAACATTTTCTGTATCGACAAACGAAAGAGTTTCAAGCGCATCCATCGCACGGGAATATCCCCACGCCCACGCGGAGATGGCACCAAACTCCACATCGGGGTACATATCATAAATTCCGCCGCATCTTTCTTCACCCTCAATATCCTTTGCAAACTCAACTCGGTTGAATACCGCCACAAGAAATCCGCGAGACAGGGCATTTTCAATAACTGTGCTGTTGCAATATCTGAAGCATGCATCACCCGTGAGAATAACGTGATATTTCTTTCCGTCGCAAAGCTTTTGAGGTTTGAAAATCTTCATCATAAAGTTGAAGGTTTCGTTTATGTATACCTTCATGCTTAAATCCGTTATGTCGGATTGAAGCTGTTCAACTCTTATGCTCTGCGGCTTTGGCGGAAGTCCGCCGTATTCAATGTCGATAAGCTTTGAAAGCAGCTCGCATCTTCTCGCTTCCCATTCCGCCACGGTCTTCCCCGGATTTATGGGCGGAAGCGGAAAAAGAAGTCTGTCACACAGAATGTTCACAATATCCCTCCTTTGAGGATCTACCAGCTTTTGTTCCATTTTTCGTTTTCTTCCAAAAGAACTGTATCTTCCTTAACTACCTTGAACATCTTTGCGATATAATCAACTCTTATCTCCGTATAAGCCTTTGCAAGTCTTTCGTTCACATAAGGGAAATAAGTTGCGGAATACGAATCCGGACAGTCTGCAAGGAAGTTTCCTCCGCTGAATATGCCAAACTCACGCAGATGCTTTGTCCGCATTCTGTCCTCACCGTCTTCATCGCCCATTTTCGACATATCAATGGTTTCGGGCATTGATTCATAAACGAGAAGAAGCTCGTCAAAGTCCCCATGACCCTTTGACTTTTCCGCCGCAAGATATTTATCAACTATCCCGAT
>JAZLCV010000205.1:0-8393 GCA_045614365.1 Eubacteriales bacterium
AACACTGATGATTCTTTCGCTTTGCGCTTGCGCGGGCGGCGGACAGTCCGGCGGAGGCTTGGAGGAAGGCACGGTTGTCAAAATGACGGTACCGTCATCCCCCAGCTGGCCGTACAGAGAAGACTGGAAGGTATGGGAATACATAGAGGAAGGCTCGGGCGCAACTCTTGATATACAGACCTTCCCGACAACCGATGCCTCGACCAAGTACTCTCTCATATTTGCGGCTCCCGAAACGGTTCCGGACGTTGCAGTATTCACCGGCAATATGGCGCCGTTGAAATACGCACGCCAGGGTGCGCTCATTGCCTTTGACGATCTTGTCTCTGAAATGCCGGCATACAGCGCATGGCTTGACGGTATTTCCGAGGAGGTATACAACGGCTCTGTTAAGACGCGCAAGGCGGCGGACGGCAAGATTTACTATTCTCCGCTTGTAGGTCGTGAGGGTGCGGCGCGTATGCGTTGCTGGATGTATCGCGAGGATATTTTTGAAAAACACAATCTCGAACTTCCAACGACGTTTGACGAGCTTTATGAAGTCCTCAAAGAGCTTAAAGCGCTTTACCCGGATTCGTATCCGTATATTGTCCGCGGAAACTTTGACACCTTCAACGTTGTCGGCTCATCCTTTGATAAGTGGTGGCAGGTCGAGGCGTATTACGACTACGATGATGAAGAGTGGCGCTGGGGCGCAACGGAAGATACAATGCGCGAGCTGATTCTCTTCTACAAAAAGCTTATTGATGAAAAGCTTATGCCTTCCGATTTCTTTACGCTTAATGTAACCGCATGGGAAGAGCTTATCACAACAAACCGTGGATTTATCATGCCGCACTTTACAACAAGACTTGACTATTTCGATCCGTTCGTTGGCGACAAGATTCCGGGATTTAAGTTTACTGCATTCGCACCGCCCGTGGCAAACCCCGAAAAGGGCGCACCGCTTGTTATGCGAAGCAGCGTGGAGCCTCTCGGCTTCTCAATCCCGAACTCCGGCGATGATAAGAGAATTGAAAACGCCGCAAAGCTTGTTGATTGGTTCTACACCGACGAGGCGTATGAGCTTATGTCCTGGGGTAAAGAGGGCGAGACGTATGAGGTTGTTGACGGCAAAAAGCAGTTCATAACCGACGAGGCAGGAACAGGACCGAGCACGCTCTACGGCTTCCAGCTTCACGGAACATTTACGCGCATTGATCCCGAGGCAGTATTTGCCACACAGACCGAGCGTACAAGAAACTCACGTGAGCTTATAAACAACCACACTCTTCCTGAGGTTAACCCGACAACATACCTCGACTTCACCGATGAGGAACAAAAGGTAAAGACAGAAATCGAAACTGCTTGCCATATGCTTACAGAGGAATTGGTTCTCAAAATGCTTCTTGGTCAGGAACCGATTGATAAGCTTGATGAACTGAAAGCAACGCTTGAAGAAATGCGCGTAAACGAGCTTCTCGATATTTACAAAACCGCATATGACAGAATGAAGTAAAAACTACACACAAGGATGTGTGAAAATATATTTTTAATTCTGAAAGGATGAATGTAAAAATGAAAAGATTATTATCAGCAATCCTCGTCTTGACGATGATTCTCGCGCTTGTTCCCGCAGTTATGGCGGCAGGGGAGATAGAGTTGACGGATAAAAATACTTTTTCCAACGGCGAAACGGGAGATAAAGATAAACCTACCTACAGTTTCGATAATGGAGTAGTAGCATTAAAAACTATGGCTGTACGCAGATATGGTGTTACTGGTACCTCCGGTTCAGCACTCTTTGTTAAGTTTTCTGTATCGCAATCGGGAAATTATACACTTGAGCTGAAAACTAGCTCGGATGGCGTTACAAATAGAGAAACAGCGGCAGCTCCGGCTATACATATAGGCGACTATAAAAGCCTTGCTGACACCAACTTTAAATTAGATGCAATTAATAACAAGAGGAAAATAGGATATTTTAAATTTTCTGAATTTACTCAAGCAGATACATATATGCCTATGACTATAGATTCATACGCAAATGAGAGAAATGTTCCGATTCAGTTCGATCTTCAAGCAAATCAAGAGTATTATATGATTTTTCACTGTGATATAAAATCACTCGATTTAAACAAAAAGACTTCAAATGGTGAATTGAGTGCTTACTATGAATGCTATAATGCGGGCGGGAGTTATTCCGGAATTACAGCGATTGAGGGGAGCACAAACCTAATTGGTTATACATACGAACAGAACATCTACATCTCCGGCATCCGCCTTACTCCTGTTGTAGAAGAGCCTGAAGAGGATGAAGTTGCAGATGGAGAAGTTTCATTTGCACAGACAACTAATATTGATGGATTTAACGGAATTGATATTGATTCCGTTAGCCGTGGCGCTTCGGTAACATTAACTGCTCATAAAAAGAACATTGAAGGTTACAAATTTGTAGGTTGGAAGCGCGGAGCAGATACCTCTGATAAAAATGCATGGGTTGATATTGACGGCGATACGTATTCTGTCTGGTCAAATACATACCTCACAGCTGTTTATGAAAAAGAGGATAATAAAAATGTGGCATTCTGGAATCAGAACGGTGCATACATCGGCTCTATGACAGAAAGCAAATATAATGAGCAGACTGAGCTTTTTACACCGAAGCTTACAGGTTTTGGAACATTCCTTGGATGGTTCACAGACGGAAACAAGCCATTCACAGCAGGGCAGACGCTTGTTGACGGCACAACGAATGCAGTTGCACAGTATACCGCATCTGCAATTACAGGTGTAAAGCACAATGGTGCAGCAGTAGCTGATGCAGGTACTTACAACGCACCGGTAGAGCTAAACAAGGCAAACGCAAATACTGCATGGCTGCGTGACGGAGAACCCGTAGCATACGGCACTACTTATAAGTTTAACGTATGGGATGCAACGGATATCACGGAAGGGACAGAGGAAATCGCAGATAAAGTTCCGGTTGCAATCCTTGATTATAGCGAGGCACACAAGGCATATATGCTTGAATATGATGCAGGTGACTATGAAATTGTAGAAGCAGGTATCATTTTCGGTAAAGATACTGCATCCATAAAGACTTACACCTCGCAGAGAAAAGAAAAGCACAACCAGTTCACCGTTCCGGAAGAAGGAACATTAGAAGCAACGGGATACATTATTTACACATTGGACGATGGCGTAAGCTATAAGACTAAATATGTATCTGTAAAAACAGAGGAATAAAAGGAATAACTTACCTGTAGCGGAGAGGCGCCCCTCTCCGCTATAATAGACAAGAGGAATACATACGGTTCGTCGGCAAGCACCGAACCCTACGATAAAGGGGGAGAGAACCGGAAACCGTTCCGGCATAGAACTGCCGCCTTTCACGATACGTTATCCTTTCCGGCAGGGGATGTAGCACTACCACTACACGCCCTATTCCACGTACTGCTTTTCGTCGTTGCGTGCGAAGGGGTTAAAAGGGGAGGTTTCCTTCGCACCACGGGAGTGGGGGCGCGAGTTCTCCCCTTTTTCGCGTTCTTTGCTTACTTTCTTGGCGAAACAAGAAAGTAAGGCCCGCCCGGCAGGGCAAGAATGTTGCGGTTTGCCGCAAGCGTAGAAATGAAACGGATGGTCGGGGACAACTGTCCCTGCAACGGGAACAAAAACTAGGAAGGAGTTATCATATGAAAAGATTATTATCACTGCTAATCACAATAAGCATGCTGCTTGCGTTTGTCCCGATAAGCTCGGCGGCAGGCGTGCAAACCGTGATAGATTTAAATGCGGTCACGGCATATAAGAATCCGGGCAACAGCTGCACACTGACACAGAAAGTAGTTGCACTTACAGATATGCAGGTGCGCCGTTATGGAACTAAATCAGATAACGGACCGCTTCTTGCAATCCCGTTTACGGTAAGCGAAAGCGGCGATTACGTTCTTGAATTTAAAACGAACGAGACGGGGATTGAGAACAAAGCAACGGCAGCGGCACCGGCTGTTTATATTGCAGAATATGAGATAAAGGGAGATAAGAAATTTGATACGATTGTAACGAACACATCAGCACCGTTGGTAGGCTATTTTGATTTCTCAAAGCTTACGGTGGCAGATGTATACAATGTGTTGCTTGATGAGAACGCACAGGAGAAAACACCGGCGAGCATTCACCTCACGGCAGGAAAGAAATACACAATGGTGTTCTATTGTGATGGAAAATCACTTAAATATAACAACATGACAACCTATGGCGCGGTAGCTGATAACTTTACGGTAGGCGAAACGGGTGGCATTTACGTTGACAACAGCCGTCTGGGTGCAAATTACAAGCAGAATATTTATCTTTCGGGAATACGTCTTACTCCTAAGGATGATTTTAAGGAAGCTGTAAGCGCTCTGGTGTTTTCGGCAGACAAGAAAAGGCTTGACGCGGGCGAAACTACGGATACAAGCGTAAAGATTATGTATTCCTTAAGCGGAGAAAAAGAGGTAACCGACGGAATCTCTTATGAAAGCTCCGCAGAGAGCGTTGCGACGGTTGACCAAAACGGAAAGATAACTGCAGTTTCCGAAGGAAGCGCCACAATCACCGCAACGCACAGCGAATCGGATTTTTCGGACAGCATTGAAATCTCGGTTTTCAATTCAAGCCTGAATACGCCGTTTGAGTTGGATTTTTCCAATGTGACGGCATACAGAAACCCGGAGTCTTCACCCTCGTGTGTACTTAATACGGAAAACGGCGTGATTTCGCTTTCTGATATCCACGTGCGCCGCTACGGCGTAAGGAGCGAGCACGGGCCTTTCCTCGCAATTCCGTTTGAGGTTGCGCGTGAAGGAAACTATGCACTGGAGATTATGACGGATGCGGCGGGACTGCAGAGCAAAGAAAGCAATGCCGCACCGGCAGTGTATATTCTCAAAGGCGAAATTTCAGAAAACACAAAATTCACTTCCCTTCCGGGCATTACATCAAGCACAAAGCCGATGGGATATATCGATTTTTCAAAGATGCCGGCAGCTGATACATACGCGCAGGTAACAAAGGACGGAACGGGCGCGGGCGTTATTGCAACGGCATATCTTCAGGAAGGAAAGCACCTTGCCGTATTTGCTTTTGATGCAACCTCTCTTGAGCTTAACAACGTCACTGCCGGCGGCGCTGTTGACCTTTCGGTATATGACTGCGACACATCCGGCGTAAGAACAATTGACGGCAATTTAATTCTCGGCACAGGCTACAAGCAGTATATGCGAGTATCCGGTATGCGCTTTGTTCCGGAAAAGGATCTTTCCGATGAGTTTCGCGGAATAAAAATAGTCCCCGAAACGAATGCACTCGATATCGGAGAGAGCGCGAAGATTGCCCCGTATGAGCGCTGGTCGCTCGGCGGAGATAAAAAGACTTCGGAAAGCTTTATATACAGAAGCTCCGATGACTCCGTTGCAACGGTAAGTGAGGATGGAGTTGTAACGGCACATAATTACGGAAACGTCATAATTACGGCAGAACTTTCGGAAAAAGGTTTCTTTGCGGAAACCGAGATTGAAGTTTACGATATGACTCCTATAATATCAGCAACTCTTTCAGCACCGGAAACTGTGGGTTATCTCCGTGATGAAGTGCTTTCTCTCTCGGGAATGCGAGCAAGCGAACTTCCGGTTGACTTTGTTTCCGATAAGAATGTCGAGATAAACTGGCACATAGAATGCGATGCGGAGCATCCGAATGGTGTTGAGGTAAGAAACGGTCGCGTGTTCGGCGCAGCGTTTGGTGCAACGGCGAAAATATATGCCGAAATCACGCTTTGGGGAGAAACGGTGAAAACAAACGAAATTGAAGTTTCTGTTGTTGAAACCGATATGCGTGACCATATCGTGGATTTCTTAAAGCTTGAGTCTAATCTCGCAAATACTGCGCGCATTGAGAAGGATGGCTGGGAAATCAACACAGATATAACGCCGAGCGTGGTTTCATCGAAATCCAGCGTAAACCTTAAGGGGCTTCGCGGCGCAACGACAGAGGCAGGACAGAAGCTTGCCATTGACGTCACTGTTCCATATGACGGAATTTATCGCATTGACGTAAACGGAAGTCAGAATAAGCGCGGCGCGGCACTCAGCGACATCTATTTTGACGGAATTTATCTCGGAGATTATTGCTTCTCTGATGAGATAAACAGCGGAAATGATAATAAACGCACAAAAAGAACAAGAACACTGTCGCTTTCTGCAGGAACACACACCTTTGTTTTTGTTCCGCTTGTTGCCGGTGAGTTATCTAACTACAATCAGAATCTTAATGAGATAAGATTTGCAAATATTGAGAAGCTTCCTGAGGTTTCCGATGTTTCGTTCACGGATGAAAAAATCGTTCTGGATATAGGCGAAGCTGCAAACGTATGCCCGACCGTCAAGCTCTCTGACGGATATGAGTTTTATCCGAAAAAGGCAATTGACGGTGAGGAAGATTCGTTTGTATCTGCAGAGTATACGGCTTTTGATGATGAAATAATAAGTGTTTCAGAAAACGGAGAAATAGTTGCTAAAGCTCCGGGTGAAACCTCAATAACCGTTTCCGTAACCGCAGACGGAAAAAACTTTGAGAAGACAGTAGATGTTGAGGTACAAGAGCCGGGTGAGTTTGACACGACATTTGTCTCGGCAGAAATCAGAGCACCGTATTTTGTTATGAGTGTGGCGGATAACGGCGTCCAGCTTTCTGCAGTCGCACTTAACAGAGACGGCGAGGTGCTTCCTGATTCTGAAGTTATCTGGATGAATGATAATGACGAAGTCATCGAATTAACCGAGTCTGGCTTTGCCACGCCGAAAGCAATCGGAACTGCAATAGTTACGGCAATGGTGAGTGTTGGCGATGAAGAAAAGGAAACAAAAGCGTATATTTCCGTTCGTGACGGTAAGGTTGAAAGAACATATTTCTTTGATGATATGGTTGAAAATGCCCGTGAAAACGTGAATAAGTATGATTGGGCAAAAAGTCTCAAGAAAGATGCGGTCGCAAAAGCAGAAACCTATATCGGACTAGGTGCTGATGCGCTGTGGGGACTTGTTCCGGGCGAAGGACTCCCGAGAAGCCTGAGCGTAGGTCTGTATAAAGATCCAACGATGTGTATATGCAGATATTGCGGTAAGGATCTCTATGGGGAATATGGTAACTATCCGTTTGTTGTAAGTCCTTTAACACGCCCGTGGAAGGTGCAGTGTCCGGATTGTAAGCGTCTTTTCCCGAGTAACGATTTTGAAAGCTTCTATGAGCTTGGAAAAGACGATAAAAACGTTTTTGATTTTGAACTTGCGCATAAGCGCCACCATGAACTGGTTTTCCATAAGGATGGAGAAGAATGCACATGCATTGCCCCGACGGAAAAATACACCGAAGAGTGGTACGACTATTACGGCTACGGCGTTGCAGGAGGATTCCTCTGTAATGATTTGTACAAAGAGGTTGGAGAAGATCTCGGAGTTCCGGAGGAAGAGATCAGTCGCTGGGGAGTTGACAGCGGTTGGGGATACAGGACCGGAAAAGTGCATGAAAACGGAGTTGAAGATGTTCATACCTATGTTGCGTTCTACAACCACCACGCATTCTGGTATACATCTGCTCCGAACAAGAATCCCATTATGACTACGGCACTCGAGACACTTTCGGATGCATATGTTTATACAGGGGATGTAAAGTACGGCCGACTCGGAGCAATTCTTCTCGACCGTCTTGCGGATCTCTATCCCGGATATGACCTCCGTGCATATCTGCCGGATTATTACAATATGAACGGCGGATCGCAAAGAGGAAAGGTGATAGGCTCAATCTGGGAACCGACTCTTATCGAATTGTTGGCGAAGTCTTATGATGCCCTCTTCCCAATGTATGATGATCCGTATGTTGTGAAGTTTCTTTCCGATAAGGCAGAAGATTATAATATTGAGAACAAGAAAACGACTCCGGAGATGATTCGTCAGAATATTGAAACGGGAATACTCCGTGAAGCATATAAAGCAACAACTCAGTCTTTGAGTCTCGGTAACTTCGGACGTCACCAGGGCGGACTTGCCGTTGCGGCAGTTGTTCTCGATACATATCCGGACACCCGAAATATGCTCGACTGGATTTTCCAGTATGGTGAAACCGACAACCACACATATAACAATGGCGGTTGCGTTAACTGGAAGATAGTCGATCAGGTCTCGCGTGACGGAATGGGAACAGAAACGGCATCTCACTATAACTATATGTGGGCGGAAGGTATGTCTGTTGCGGCAAATGCAATCGCAAACTATGCGGGCCGCAAGGGATATGATGAGATTTTAGAAATGGATCTTTATCAGAATCCGAAGTTTTTGCAGATGATAAAGGTTTATGCACCGCTTACATTACTCCGC
>JAZLCV010000206.1:0-3490 GCA_045614365.1 Eubacteriales bacterium
ACTCCCATACTTTCCAGGTTTCGTCATACGGCCAGGAAGCATGGCTTGCGATGGTGACGTCAAGAACTGCGTCATCCGGGATTTGTTTACCCTCGGGGATGTCATACGATACTTCGCCGCTGACACCGCCGTTTCCGCCGCCGCATGCGCAGAGAGCGAAAACCATCACAAGTGCGAGGATAAGTGCTGTGATTTTTTTCATGTGTGTTTCCTCCTTGTTTTTCGCGGTTTACCGCGTTTTTTAACGTATATAATTATACCCGACAAACCCCTTGTTGTCAATGAAATTATGAAAAATTTGTAATAATATTTTAATATTGCACAATCTCCCAAACCACTTTATTTTGTTATTTAGTTGCCAAATTTATCAAAATATGCTAAAATAATCTATAAAGACATTACAGGAGTTTTCTTATTTATGGAACAGGAATTTCAAAAAAGGCTATGCGATTTAGCGGATAATACAACGCGAACAAACCGGCAGAACGCCACCTCCTTTCTCACTCCGGCAGAAAGCACCGAAGCAAAGAAGTTCTGCCACGCACGCCACGATGTCAGATATATTTTTTCCGGTGGCTTTGACGGTGCTGAAAGGATGCGCCTATTCTTTCTTCCCGACTATATCTCCGAGGATGATTTTCCGCTTGAGGATAACATAACCGCAATTTACGCAAAGTGTCCCTTCGGAAATCCGTCACACCGCGACTGGCTCGGCTCGCTTATGGGGCTGGGCATCAAGCGCGAAACCGTTGGTGACATCTTAGCGCTAGGAGAAGAAGGATATATCCTCTGTACCCCGCAAATTGCAGATTTTATATGCGATAATCTCACCAAAATCGGACGGCTCGGTGTGAAATGCCGCGAGGTTCCGCTTTCTGACATCCGTGTTCCCGAGCCGGTTTTTGATGTTGTTTCCGGAACGGTGGCATCATTGCGTGCCGATACCGTGCTTTCTCTTGCGTTCGGAATTTCACGAACGAAGGTATCAGACCTTATACGTGACGGAAAGTTTTCCCTCGACCACACGGAAGAACTAAGCCCCTCGCGCGAAATATGCGAAGGCGCACTGCTCTCCCTTCGCGGATACGGACGCGCAAAGCTTGCCGGCATCGGCGGCATGAGCAAAAAGGGACGGCAATTTATAGAACTTCACGTATTTTCATCTTAAGATAAAAACTGCGAAACCTCAAACGGGTTTCGCAGTTTTTGTTTTTATTGTTGCAGCGTATGCGCTGTTGCAAAGTCCAAGGATTGCGGAAATTATGAAGAGAAGCTCTATACCGAGCGTCTGCCATATCCATCCGCCGAAAAGCGCAATGAAGATTGTTATAACGTGATTTATAGACACACCGGTCGATATCGTTGCCTTTACCTCTTCCTCATTTTCCGACAAATCCCTTACATAGACATTCGATGCCATCGACGCAAGCGATATTATTGCATCGAGAACATAGTTTATGCAACATATTATAAATGCAATGTTTGTTGGGAAAATCCTATGTGCAAATCCGTAGAAGAAACACACCGCAACGAGGATAAGCGTGTCGGCAACCATAACCGCCTTATATCCGATTCTGTCGATAATGCGTCCGACAAGCGGAGAGGCAAAAAAGCAAGCAATTGCAGAGACAGCAAAGAGAAGGCTTATCGTTGCGGCGTTTGCACCGTAGTGAAGAATAAGCACATACGGCCCGAAGGTGAGAAAGACCTGCTTGCGTGCACCGTAGAACATCTCAAGCATATAATATTTTGTATATTTCTTATGGAAGTAAAAACGTCGCTTGTTTTTATCAGTTTCGCTCTTTCCGAAAATGCGGAGAGAGAACGCAACGCCCACTGCCGCAAGGACTGCTGCCACCCAGAAAAACGCCGTATATGCGCCCTTTCCCGAAAAGACGAGAAATGCAGGGATTATTACGAGATACCCAAAAAGCGTGCCTATCTGATTTACCGAGGTCTGCGCACCGAGTGCCGCACCGCCGCACCCCGGAGCCGCGTATTTCAGCGAAAGCGTGCTTTTCATACCTATCTGCATATGCTCGCCGACGGAATATATGCAGATGGCAAGGATTGCAAGAACCTTTGTCGGCGGCAGAATGGCGTGCATCGCCATACCACCGAGCATAATCACGGCACCCGCCTTATAAATAGTTTCTGCCGACAGCATATAGAATGCCGCAAGAATGAATATAAGAAGAATTCCGGGAAGTTCGCGGAAAAATTCGGTTACTCCCCTGTCCATTTCTCCCATTTTAACGATTTCTGCAAGGAAGTTATCAAGCATTCCTTTATACAATCCGTACGATATACCCGTGATAAGCACAGACAGCAAAAACATACGGAACGGGGTATTTTCCGCAAACACTCCATTTATTTTCAGAACTGACGATTTGTTTTTCATTCTTTACCTCTCAACTTTAATTTCTTCCGGCTCAAACTCACAAAGCGGGGCAAGAAATCCTGCCACCCAGAGCTTTTCCATAATAAGCTCAAGCGTTTCGTTATCATCGGCGGAAATGGTGTGATAGTGATATCCCGCGGTTATGTTTTTGAGCAGACTGGATTTTCCGGCTGTTATATCTTTCATAAATTTGCTGACATCTTCCCGCGTGTGTATATCCATTTCAGCGCGTACCGTGTTGTAGAATTTGTGGTACACGAAAACATCCTCAACACAGCCGCCGCTGTCCACAATCAGATTAAGCTCGTTCTCAACATCTTCATCCGAATGGATTGTTTTTATGACCTTTGAAGGTCTCGTTTTCTTTTGCAAAACATATCCGCGGGAAAGCGCCGATATATCGTTTCCGTCCTCACGAAGCCTCGCAATATCCTTGACTATTATCTGGCGGCTTACTCCGAATTCTTCGGCAAGAGCGCCCGCAGCAACCGGTTTTTGCGCCCCCGAAAGGCGTTCCAAAATCCCATTTCTTCTGACTTCTCCCTTCATATCCGCCTCCGCTTATATTGCATGGAGATTTTTAAGCGACAAATCAAGAATCGGGGAGGAATGTGTAAGCGCGCCGCTGGAGATATAGTCAACTCCGAGGTCGGTTAATGCTGCAATGTTTTCCTTTGTAACGTTTCCGGAAACCTCGACCTCTGCTCTTCCGGCGATATATTCCATCGCCTCTTTAATCTCGGCATGCGTCATATTATCAAGCATAATAATATCCGCACCGGCTTCCACCGCTTCTTTTACCATATCAAGATTTTCTACCTCAACCTCAATTTTGCGGACGAAAGGAGCATATTCCTTTGCCATTTTTATCGCCTCGGCAACACCGCCCGCGGCTCCGATATGGTTATCCTTCAAGAGAACACCGTCGGAAAGGTTGTATCTGTGGTTACAGCCACCGCCGACTCTTACGGAATATTTTTCAAAAACACGGTTGTTCGGTGTGGTTTTTCGTGTATCAAGAAGCGTTGTTTTTGTTCCCTTAAGAAGCTCTGCGACACGGCGGGTATATGTTGCCACGCCGCACATACG
>JAZLCV010000207.1:0-56089 GCA_045614365.1 Eubacteriales bacterium
CAACACTGCGCTCAAGCACGGTCTTTCCGCAACGCTTATGCCCAAGCCTGTATATGGCGAAGCTGGCAATGGCATGCACGTCCATATTCTCCTTATGAAGGACGGCGAGCCGGTTTTCTCCGATGACAACGGATATTCAAACCTCAGCGAAACCGCGCATTACTTCATCGGCGGACTTCTCAAGCACATCGCATCTCTCTGTGCTATAACAAACCCAAGCACAAACTCCTTCAAGCGCCTTGTTCCCGGCTTTGAAGCACCGGTAACTGTCGGCTATGCAACCTCTAACCGCAGTGCGGTTATCCGCATCCCGGCTTATGCAAAAACGCCGAATCTCCGCCGCTTTGAAATCCGCAATCCTGATGCAACCTGCAACCCGTATTTCTGCTATGCAGCTATTCTTATGGCAGGTCTTGACGGAATAAAGAACAAAATTGACCCGCACACAAACGGCTGGGGTCCGTATGACGTAAACCTCTATAATCTCCCAGAAGAGGAAAAAGCAAAGCTCAAAAGCCTTCCGACCTCGCTTGACGAAGCTCTCGATGCGCTTGAAGCGGATAACGATTACCTCACTGCAGGCGGCGTTTTCCCGAAGGAGCTTATTGCAAACTTCATTAAAACAAAGCGTGAGGAATGCCGCCGTATGGCTGCCATCCCCCACCCCGCAGAATTCGAACAGTATTATAATTTGTAAAATGGATCAGAAGTGGCTGTTTCACTCATTTAGTGAGACAGCCACTTCTGGGATGTTATAGATTCTTTTTTAGAATATAATAGCCCTTGCACCGTCTTTTGACGCTTCCATGAGATAGTGATTTACCGAATACTTCGAATAATAAATGTTGAAATATTTGCCGTATACGGCACCAATACTCTCACAAATTCGGTTGAACTTTTCCTGATGTTCAACTGATTTTTCATCTTCACCTATGTACTTGGCACAAAATGCGCGTGCAAGCTCTGTAATGTATTCTGTCTGCATACCGAGAAGCTCCCATGAAATATGCTGCGCTTTCGGAAGTTCTGCAGAGAGATACTTTTCGATTATGGGTTTAAAGTCATCTACAATACCTTCAACCTTTTCGGCAAAGACCTTTTGCTCATCACGAGTGCCCTCCGCATCCTTATAGTAGCGATAAACCAAAGAAAAGGCATCTGAAATCTTGCTTAAATATTCAAATGCTTCATCTGCGCCTTCACCATAGGTTTCTTCGTAGCACTGCTTTTCTTCCGCATAATAGTCAACATTTCTGTTCCAAAGTGTTCGTGCCAAAATTCTGTTGGGGAAATCATTCGGTATCTGGCAGTTGAATATCTCACAGGATATGTTTCCGCCAAGTCCAAGATTCTTCAGGTTGTACATATCTTCATAAACAACTCTTGAAACATTGCGAAACCCCGGATCTCTATACTGATTCCACATGAGGTGATAATCAAAGAGGAAGGAATCGCCTTTGATTTGTTTTTCCTGCCAATCGCGGAGATATACAAGGTTTTCAGCTGCCGAGACCGGCCAGGTAAGTTTGTTGCGTACATAAGGCGTTTTCTCGGCGGGCTTGTCGAAATCGGAATAGCTTGTATCATATCCTCTCGTAATCGGAGCGAACATAAGAATGAATCTGTCGGGATTCTGTACCGTAAACTCCACAGGCTCCCACAAAAGGTCAACGTAAATGAGACATACGACGCGTGACTTGATTTTCTCTTCCGTGAGGCGTCTGTCAAGGTCGTTAAGCATCATTACATACCAATCGGACGGTCTGTGCTTCTGGCATTCCTCACACTCACAGTGGTTGTTGCAGCCGTCAGCAAGCCAGAAATGAAGATAATCCACATCTGTATTTTTCTTGAGATAATCTACAATAGCTTCTACAATTGAATCCCGAACTTTCTGCTGTGAATAACAGAGCTGGGTCGCCAAAAGTGAGAGCCTGAGACTGCGATACATCTCTCTTTTGCCATTGCGCAGAGCTAATATTGACCTTTGCTCTTCGGTAAGAGCCTCGTTAGTGGTAATCGCTCTGCACTTTGCCTCATCGTGAAATCCTACTGCCTGTATATGCCAGCCATGTCCGACTCCGTGTCTTTTCAATCCTCTTTTCTTTGCTTCATGGGTTATAGCTTTGAATGTTGCTTTGCTATCCTCGTCGGTAAAGTTTTCGGCGCTATAATAGCCGATGCAATTATTTTCGGGCTTAAGCCCTTCTTTGTAATAATTGTTCAGTCCTTCTTTGGGGAACCAATCGATTATATCAATCTGTGTCTGAGTTGAGCCTGATCCGCAAAGGTCCATACCTCTGAATCGGTAAGAAGCTTTTTCTTCGTAGTCGAAATTAAAGGGTGAAAGAACCTTTTTCTCAATAATCTCACCATCACGACCGGGGCGAATCCATTTGCACCCGAGTTTTTTTAAAAGACTGTACACACCAATAAGCACGGATATCGGATTCGTGCCCGCAATCATACCTGCATTGTTATTTATTTTAATGCGGAATGCATCATCCATGGAAGGCTCCGGAACTGCTGGTGCAAATGCAGGGTCTGCCATCAGCCAGAGTGCATCCTTGCGCCCCGGATTATATGCGTCATAACAGAAAACTTCAACATCAACAGTCTCGTCTATTTTATAAAGGTATCTGCGAAGCTCATCTAACGCAAACTCCACTGTTTCATTAGTGCCAACACGGCAAATTCTTATTTGCATAATCGTTCTCCTCTCGGTAAATACGCATTAACACCTATATGTTTTTACTTTACTTTATTATAGGCTGCCTCATAAACTGCAAGGATCTCATCAACAGGAAGTGTTGCAAGTTCATTCTGGAAAGCATCCCATTCACTCAGCGGTTTCTGACCAATTGCAAATTTCTGAATATTTTCATTTACAAAGGTAGTAAGCGTTGTTGAAAGGTCGGCTATCTTCTGCGATTCCTCCGACGTAAGCGCCAACCACATCGTCGGGTTAAGCTCAGAAACCGTGTGTTCAAGGAGGAAATCGGTTACCTCATACTGTTCTTTTGAAACCGTTTCACCTATCGCATCAGGATCAAAGCAGATGTTTACGCCACTTGTATTGATACCATAAAGCGTCTGCACCGTTTCTGCGCCGTCTCCTGTTATGAACTTCTTTTCGCCGTTTACAATCTCGTAGGTTTCTCCCTCTTTTCCCCACGAAACGAGCTCTATTGCTTCATCGGTGTAAAGCCAGTTTATATATCTGAATGCGTTTGCTATGCTTGCTGCATTTCCGGTGTTCGCAATTGCATATCCCTGTGGCGGATAATTGTATTTGTTAAGCTTGTTCACACCGCCCTCTGCCTTCGGAGGCATCATAGCCGCCATTGTAAAATCAGGATTTTTAGGACGTGCAAGCGTGTTGAAGAAGTCTATACGAACCTGATATTCCGGCATGAAAAAGCCACGGTTTGTTGCTATAAGCTCCTGCCATGATGCAGTGTTTATAGTAAAGCAGTCCGGAGAAGCAAGGCCTTCGGATATCATTTTATTCAGGAACGACACTATATCATACATCACATCTTCGCGCACGCCGTAGCACCATTTATCAGCATTAAAATCATAATATGCGCTGTAATGGAAGCCTTCTTTCCAAGATGAGCCGATTACGTTTATATTGCGAAGCGCTGTGCGGAGAGCGAAGGGGTATGAATCCGGATATATCTCTTTAAGCTTCTTTGAAACCTCATAAAGCTCATCCATTGTTTCCGGAGCTTTTAAATCATGTTTATCGAAAATATCCTTGCGGTAGAGCCAGCCACGAATATTTGTGCTGCGCTCAAGTCCGTAAACGGGAGCATAATATATCTTACCATCGTAGCTACGGCGCGTATCAATCATCCACTGCTCGTCCTCCGGCACATTCTTCCAGAACTCATTGTAGTCCGGAAGAAACTCTTCATAGTCGTCGAATGCAAGAAATGCACCCTGCTCACAAAAGTTATTGAAACTTCCCGGTTTTTCACCAAGTGCGAAAATATCCGGCATTTTGTCAGGAGCTGCCATTACAAGTGTAAATTTTGTTCCGAAATCCGCTTCTGGGACTGCTGTTATATTGATCGTTCCGCCTACGTTTTCTTTGACGTATTCCCAGATCTTCCAATCCTCTTCATACGGCCAGGACGGATGGCTGACCGTCATCACATTGAGAACTGCATCATCGGGAATTTGCTTACCTTCCGGGATATCGTAGGATACTCCGTCGGAACGTGTTCCTGTGTTGCCGCACGCGCAAAGCGAAAGCAGCATAAGTGTTGCAAGTGTCAGTGCTATAAGTTTTTTCATTTTTGTATTCCTCCGTTTTTTATTTTTATTCTTCATCGCCGTACAAACGCTTGACAGCGTGAACAATATCCAAACCATGCTCTCCCGTCACCGCCGGTTTTTTGCCTCCGGATTTCATTTCCTCGATGACAGCTGACATCTGGAAAAGCATTTTCTCAGGCTCACATTCTTTTTCTTTGAAAACACCGTCGACACCGCAGTATCTGACTGCATTACCAATTATTCGAATTTCGCCCTGAGTGAGATACAGCGAAACCATACATGTTATTGCAGCAGTATGTCCGATAAGATTAATCAGGCCAACTACGCCGTTTTCCATTTTTACAAACGCAACGGCACTGTCTTCAACATCATAGCCTTCTCTTATATGAACCTTTCCTGTAATCTCCGCAACTGAAGAATCTGTGAAAAATTTCATCTTGTCAAGGCTATGCGCACCGAGGTTCATCATTATCCCGCCACCGGACATTTCCTTTTTCAAAAACCATTGCGGACGGGATGGGATAAAATAATTCTGATTTCTTGTTTCCGATATGCTGACAAGCTCTCCCAGTTCTCCAGAAGCAATAAGTTCTTTTGCAAAACGATATGCAGGAACAAAGCGGTAAGGATGCCCTATCCAGAGCATAACGTCTGCTTTTTTACACGCCTCTATCATTCTTTTGCAGTCTTGTGAACTTACACCCATCGGCTTTTCCAGAAAAACATGAATTCCATGCTGTGCAGCAAAGCAAGTTGCCTCACCGTGAAGCGCATGCGGAAGCGTAATAAGCGCAAGATCAATATCTTCTCTTTTTATCAGTTCTTTGTAATCAGCATATCCTTTCGCACCTGTTTTCTCACATACAGCCGCAAGGTTTTCGGAAGATATATCGCAGGCGGCAACAATTTCTGCATCATCAATAGCTTCAATTGCCCTGACATGCTCCCAGCTTATCTTTCCACATCCGATAAGACCAATTTTTATTTTCATTTTCAAGTTCCTCTATCCAGTGGGTGGAAGCAAAGCTTCCACCCTGCATTTGCTTACTTTATATAATCGAGTATCCTCTTTATCAGCACCGCGACCTCGGCACGTGTGGTATAGTCGGTCGGTGCGATGAGGTTATTCTTGCCGTTGACAATTCCTGCGCCGATGAGGGCGGAAACAGCAGGTTTTGCATATTCCGCAACGATTGTGAAGTCAGCATATTTCGGTTCATCATCAATACCGAGCTCTACATTGAGCTTTTGCAATGCTCTGTAAACGATTACCATCATATCCTGACGGGTGACGGAATTTCTCGGGGCAAATTTATTTTCGCCTATTCCACCGACAATGCCGTTATTACGCGCTATTGCAAGCTCGGCTGCAAAATAGTCACTTGCAGATACGTCTGCGAAATTCTCGGTGTTATCTGACTTTAAGTCAAATGCACGTACGAGAAGCAACGCAAAGTCTGCGCGGGTGATATTGTTTGCCGGTGAGAATGTTATTTCCGATGTTCCCTTTATAATTCCTGCCGTTGCAAGCTTGTTGATTGCATCGGATGCCCATGTGTGGTTACTTAAATCCGCGAATTGCGGAGCAATGTTCTCACCGTTTCCTGCATTGGTGCTGTCGGAAGCATCGGTATTGTCCTGCGGGACGTCGGATGAGACGTCTCCGGCATCATCTTTGGATGAATCTTCGGGTGTCGGTGAGGCACCGCCGCCTCCGCCACCAGCGGGTGGTGTATCGGTGGTTCCGGTTTCCTCGTTTTTACTTCCGCCCGTGGTAGAACCGTATACAGTTATATAGAAGTGAACGGTTGACTGTCTTCCGGATTCATCCGTTGCCGTAACGGCAAAGTGGTTTCTGCCAACCTGAGAGCTGTCAGGCTTCCACGTAACAGTTCCGGTTGCACCGTCGATGCTTGCGCCGCGCGGAAGTGTATTTCCTGAATACGTTACACTCTTGCCAAGATCACTATTTGCTTTAAGCGGAACTGATATAGAACTTCCCGCCGAAACAGAAAGCGAAGAGCTTATCGGATCAAAATACGGAGCAAAATCTTCACTATACGTTGCAGGAATACGTGCCGTCTGTCCTTCTGCTATCGTATATATGTATCCAAGCTCTGTATTAAATGAATCCTTATTCCTTCTGATAGGTGAAATTTTACCAACACTAAGAACAATATCCTCTCCGGACTGTTCTGCATCGTAAATTCTGAATGTTCCGCTTCTGGTTAAATCGCCGTTGTCAATAAATATGTATCTGTCGGAAATATCTTCTATCTCTTCATCTGTCAAATCTCGTTCAGGAATCAACGTGATTTTATTGTCGGTTGATATTTCTTTCGTGAAATCCTTAACAACACCTTCAACCGTCGCTGTCGAAACAACTTCAGGCTTGCCGATAATATCACCGTCATGAACATATTTATAAATATTTTCACCGTCTCCATTAACAGTGTATACCCCAACAAAACCACGGAAAAGAATGTCTTTACTCTCTCCTGCAATTTCATCGGTAACTTTATACGTTACAGTATTGTTTGTAGCATAGAAGATATAATCCACTCTTCCATCCACATGAACAACCTTTATTGCACGGCTTGCATCACCGTCACTCTCAAAGCCGTCTGCAACTTCAATCGGAAGCTCAGAGCTTGCTTCGAGATATCGGTTTGTCCTATACGGTTCAAAAACTGTGGTAAAAACAGTGTCAAGATTTTTTCCGCTATTTTCAAGAAGTACATATTTAAGCTTATCAACCTCTTTGTTTTTTGCAGCCTGCGGCGGAAGTCCGTCAGCAATTGCAACATTTGCAGATGCACCACGGGCAACGTTACCTCCGTTGAGAACCATCATGCGTAAATGTAATCCCTTTGAGTCTTTAATATTCTTTTTGAAGTCGCGGATTTCAAAATCAACTTCAAAAGCATCTTCCGGTGACTCATCACGATCTACATTCCGAAGCCATGTATATCCTTTCGGATGAGCGGGCTTTGCCGAATCTTTACCAAACGGAACATTTTTTCCGGCATAAGTGCCAACGTACTCTCCCGATGCATCAACCTGAGGAATAAGAGAAAGTCCGTCTGTTTCTGAGATGGTATTGCTCGTCGCGTGGAGGCTGTATGTATGAGTATCACCACCGAGAACGCGGAAGAAATCAACTGTGTATGACACATCATCATTGACACGAACCATAACAAGTGAACGCCTGTACTGCCGGGTAGCCTTATAGACATAGTCTGCCGCAACGTCCATAACCTTAACTTGCCCGTCATCATCAAAATGCTTCATTTTCCCACGTGTTTCAGCATTCTCAGACTGCTCTTCCTCATTTACAAGAACAGTGTTGTGATTAATGGTTGTTCTCGTCCACTGCATACGCTCCGGATCACTTCCCGTAAGCTTTGGATATCCGTGGTCAGGAAGCATATTAAGGCCGAATGCCGTAAGACCGAGATTAAGTGTATCAAGATGTCCGTGTCCCGAATTGGAACCAAAATACATCCACACATCACGGCTTACATCCTTTGCGGTTGTTGTGTTGGTATCCGTGTAATCACCGTAATCACGAAGAATACCGAGGCCGAAGTTTGTCATTGCTCCGGAGCCTTGATTGAGAGGTCCATAGGTATCAATAACCTCCTGAACTTCGTCCTGGAGACTTTCCGGATTTTCAACTGTTATATCATAGAAAAGGCCTCTTGAGCTTCTTCCGTTCAGCTCATACATAACCTGAGCAAAGAGCGGGTCTTTAAGTTTTTCCCAACCATTACGAGCAGAGCTTACATTACCCCAATGACCTGTACCGCACGTTGTTCCGGAGTCGCCTATCTGAGGAGTATAGTTTGTCGACATCATCGGAATATATGCGTAAAACAGCTGAACAAATTTTACATTGTTAAACAGATTTACCTTATCGTATCTGTCGTAGTTGTCGAAAATCTCCTGGATCTCGATAAGCGCACTCGACCAGTTACGGTTGTACTGTGAAGCCTCATCACCCTGACCATCCGCATCTATTCTATCCATAAGAACTTCATTTACGCCACCGCCACGACACTCCTGAGTAGCCGAACGAACCCAACCCGGAGCCATAAGATAATCAAGCCACTCAGCAGTTTCAGGCATACTGTCAAGCACAACTGCACATATTGCATTAGCCTTCTGCGGTAAACCAAAGTTACCGGATACCGAGCAATCACGAAGCCCCTCAAGAGCCGGACGAATATATCCATCCTCAATATTGGTGCGTATCTGTGCGGCTGTATCCTTTGAATGACGCATTTTTATGGTCTTGGACTTATTTCTCAGATAATCAACTGTATACGGATCCTTATCAAACACGTCATAAATCATATCATATGCCGTTGCAAGTCTTGCGACCTCTTCACATTCCCAGATACATCCGACCATTTTACCCGTGTTCAATCCTCCATCAGTGTTTGCAAATAAATTGCCGAACGGACGGAGATCATAATCCTTATAGAAGTCAGCAAGTCTATCAAGAAGAATTGCCGCCACTCTGCCATACTTCACTTCACCGGTATAGAAATATGCATTTGCACACGTACTGATTGCTTTCTGAACAACTGCGCCGGTAGTGGCACCTTCCTGACGGAACAGTCCAAAATGGACATATTCTGCAATGTAGGTGTGACGTTCAGGCTCTCCGTTACTGAAATAATGAATTTTGCCCTCATCGTCTGCAGGAATGTATCCCCAGCTGTCGTCTACACCCCAGGTTTCCTCTGTCTCATAGTCGCGAAGCCCCTCACCGCCATTAAGTGTTTTTACCTCATCAAGGTCTGTATAAAGCTCGTTATACAGGAAGCCACCTTTAATTCCGTAGCCATAATACTCCTTCCATGCCTTGCTGTGCTCAACGCCCGGATCTGTAACACTTAAATCAAGAAGCCCCTTCTTAAGCATCATTTCGCGGTGAGCTTCAAGCGCATGCATGCGGTCAAATTCACCATACTCATTAAGCCCAAGCTCATAGAAGCTTTCAAAATCATTTGACGGGAAAAGGCGCTTACAATCCGGACATTGCACCTTCCACGGACGGTTGATGGGATCATGCTTCCACGAAAACTGGCCGTATTCTTCCATCAGATTAATACCACAGAAGCGACAACTCCAGCCGTAAGGATCGTTGTATTGTCCTGTGGCGATGGATCTCGGCACTCCCTGCGACGGAATCATCGCATAAATGGCATCCAACTGCCCAAGATAGTTTTCGGCAGATTTCACATATGATGCAACATTTTTCTCTGCCCAGGCGTATTTCTTAACGTTTTCGCGTGCAATTCTCGCTTCTTCAGCGGTGTAATACGTCGAGCGCGATTTACCATACACAACAGGAATCAGTACATCTTCAAGTGTGCGAACTCTTCCGTCAAGCTCAATGGTAACATCAAAATAAGCATTGCCCTCAGCCACTGGAACAAATCTGTTATTTGAGCTGTCCACCGTTGCGTATTCAGGATTTTTTGCAGTCGCCGAAATAATTATATCGGTTGTATCAAGCTCATCCCCAAGGTTATCATATGCTGTGATGTAAATCGGAACGGTGTCTTCGCATCCCTTGTCGGTAAGACGGATGCGCTCGCTTCCACCTGCCGTTACGATAAACTCCGTGAACCCCGCTTCTTCTATCCCAATTTCAACAACATCATCAACCGTTACGCCGTTGAAGGTTGAGGTTACCTTAATTTTCGCCGTTCCTGCCTTGTAGGTCTGAAGGATATTCGCATCATCACCGGTAATATCTGCAATTTCAGGCGTCAACGACTCAAAGCTGTTTATTGCTGACGCAGCATCAATAATATGTCCGTTCAAAAGCTTGGGCGTTGCTATAAGACGGGATGCATCTCCTGCATAAAGAGTTTTCGCCTCAACACGTGCACCGGTAGAAACAAGAGGTTCGCTTACAACTTCAACCGGAAATTCTTTGATACTTTCCTTACCGTCAATATACACAGTAAATGTCAACACTGTCTCGCCCGGAGCTTTACCGGTAATGGTAAAATCATTCTTTCCGTCGGCAAGAATACCCGGAGTATGTGCGTTTACTGATACAAGATTTTTCGCATCAGACAGAACAACCCTGTTTTTTTCGTCGACAAGCGTTCCGGAATATGACGGACCGAAATGGCGCAAGCTTTCGTCATTCATAAATACATAAGCTGAAAGATCAATGCTTTCGCCTACCGAAATTACCTCGGGAACATCCACATCAATCTTGCCAAAGTCCACATCAAACCCAAGCGGAGTGAACGTCATCTGCCGCAGGAGCATATATGGCGTTTCCCCCTCAACTTTATCACGTGCGGCAATAATAATCTCATTCTTTCCTTCGTTTAAGTGAACCGAATTAAGAGTTTTCACCTCTCCGATATCTCTGTATGTTACCGGCTTCGGATCCCTGAATTTGTAGTCTCCGGCGTACTGTCCGTTAACAAAAACAGAGTAGTTTGAATTGACGTAGAATATACCGCCCTCAAACGATAATGCGTAATCTCCCTCAACTCTTGCGTCAATCTCAATTGCAAAGGCGGCATTTACGAATCTCGTACTCGTTATTGGCCAGATGTTTCCTCCGGAATAAACCTGAAGCATATTCTTTCCGCCGCAATTATAAATTTTGAAGTTTGCATTTGACGATATCGACGTCTTTATAGTGTATCCCGGTGTTGCCTCGGGAACCTTGGAATTGGAACCTAAAACCGTTTGCGAGAAATCAATAACAAGCGGAGTGATTTCATCATAAACATAAACTTTTATAACCTTTGAACATCGATTTCCGTTCTCTTTTATGGCGATTACTGTAATATTTGCCTCGCCTTCGCTGATACCTCTTACAAGACCGTTTGCATCTATCGTTGCAACAGCTTCGTCCGAGCTTTCATAGGACAGTTCATAATCGGCAATATTTCCTTCAAGGCCGTCATCCATAACAGGCTTTACAGAAAGCTGTGAGCTATCCCCTACAAGAAGCGATGTATTTACATCCAGCTCAATTGATTCGAGAACAGGCTCGGGAAGAATGCTGATATCGGCATAGCCGGTAACAACGTTATTGTCCCAGTCCGTAACATCGGCATAGATTTTAGCATTTCCCGCTTTTACACCTGTTATTTCGCCTGTCTCCTCATCAACAGTTGCAATCTTATCATCACTGCTTCTGTATTTTACCGAGTAATCATAAACATATTCTTTAAAGTCGGTTGAACGGGTAAGTGATAGCTTTGTTTCTGTTTTTCTTGTTGCAGGAAGAGTGTCATCCCCAAAAGAAAGACCAACCTTATGTAATATCGGCTTTGCAATAATTTCAACAGGAATTGTATCTGTTACCTCTTCACCGTCAATTAAAGCCGTTACTTTAATGTTGGTTGTTCCGGTTTCTTTTCCTGTTACAGTGAAGAAAACATTCTCCGTATCTCCTATTTCGGAAATTACCACATCGCCGACTTCAGCAATCGATTTATCCTCTGCTTCAATGCTCTTTATATCGTTCAATGTATCTTTTTTTCCATTATTAAGAAGTCCGAAATGTCGGTTTGAGCCATCTGACATAACAACAGAAAGCGAAGCTCTTTCAGAGTCTCCCACCGGAACCATTGCAGACAGGTTTGAAGTCACATGGTCAAATACCGGAGCTTCATTTTCTTCAAGCGGCGTGAATGAGATATAATAAGGAACAAAATATGCATCGGTATTCTGATTATTCCTGCGTGCGCGGAAGGATATTTCAACATCTCCGTACGGAAGGTAAATAGTATTCAGGCTTTTGGTAACGGTATAAAGCGATCTTCCCGAATCGGTCGCATTATAATCATTAAAGATAAAGTCGCCTGCATACTGTCCGTTTACGTAGATTGAATAATCAGCCGATTGATTAAGCCTTACGCCGGTAAAATCAACTTTATAATAGCCGGAAGCCAATATTTTTCGCTTAATTGTAAACTGTGCAGCTTTTTTTGTCGGCCACAGCCCCGAACCCGTAGAAAGCTGAACAAAATATTTTGTGCCGATAAATCGTGGAGTGTATCTTGATGTTTTTGAGCTTGTCATTTTTCCGCTATCTAAAACAAGTTCAAATCCGTCGGTTTCCCACGCCTCCGATGGTGCGGTTTTATCGTCAAATTTTATTGTGCTCTGTGTCATTTCAATTTGGACCGGAGATGGCTCTACAGCCTCCGTAATCTCCATCGTGTGAGTGTAATAATAGGGATTTGCTTCAAAAACCGTAGTAAACAGAAAGCTCGCCTCGCCGGCTTTCTTAGTCACAAGAGTTGCTGTGATTACGCCATCGTTAACAGCAATATCTGTAATCTCTGCAATATCGGGATTCTGTGAGGTTACAGTAATTCCATCTCTGTCTATTGAAGGAACAAATATATAATCATCGGTCTGAAGCATATATACCGATACCGGAATGGAATTCTCTGCTACTTCTGAAGCTGAAAGATTGTGAACTATACTGCCGTATTCCGGTTTCACATACGGCTTTACCGTAAGCTTTGCAGGGCGCACAGCAAAGCCGTTAGTAGGCTCTGTTGTTTCCCTTGCAACAAAAACGAGAGTATAGTCTCCGGCGTTTGTATTTTCAAATACCGCCTTGATTTTTTTGCTTCCCGGATTAGTTGTGCTGTAAAAATTAACATTTTTAAAGACAGGTGCTGCCGAAGCAATTGCAGAAGAAATATTTTTCGCAACGCCCGGGATTAGATATACATCCGCAACGGTGCCCGCCGCCGAGCTTACAATATAATTCAGCTCAACGCTATGCTTTCCTTCCGCAGGGAAATAAATTTTATATGCAGCATATTTGCCCGGGGAAAGGTTGTAAAATGCCCCCGCCCCTTCAAAGTTATACTTAGTTGTATTTGTGCTTGACGTTCCAAGCCATTCAATCAACCCGGCGGTATTTTCATAGGTAAAATCAGCCGGTGTGGAAATTCCCGGCCACGAAGAGGAGGCGAAGGATATATCAAATTCATATGGCTCGGGTATTTCAACAACAGAAAACGGGTGTATGACATCTGTGGTTTCACCGTCAACAGTGGCTTTAAACTGAATATCCACATTGCCTGTTGTCTTTGTTTTTATCTTCGCTGTGTATACACCGTTTACATATGTTCCACCGATAATTTCTGCAACATCGGAATCACTGACGGAAACCTGAAGCCCATCCCCCTCTTTTTCCGGAATGAAAATTTCTCTTGGCGTATTTATCTGCGCAGAAAATTCAATTTCCTTACCAACGAACGCCGTATCTTCAAGGTTGTGTACAACTTCTTCGAAAACAGGTACTACATAAGGCTTAAAGGTAAGACTTTTCGGGGTTGTGCATTGGCTTCCATCTTTACTTCTGCGAATAAAAACAATGATGTACTCTCCGGCTTCTTTCATCGTAACGCGCTTGCTGACTTTTCCGCTTCCGGCAGTAGCCGAATACATATTTACATCAGCAAAGAACGGAACATTTGCGGCATTGTTGATTTCATCCTTGATTGTAGTTGTTCCCGCAATAAGCTCGGCCGCTTTTGACGGGTCAAAAAGATACATTTCAACGTCCTGCGTTCCGGCAGAATGTTCGGCATAATCAAGAGTGATGGTGTATTCGCCTTTCTCTATGCCCTTTATTTTATAAGCAGCATAATTATAATGCTTGCTAAGATATCCCCACTGATACATACTAAATCTCGGAGAGGAAGATGCCCCATCCCATGCCAGAAAATCATTAGATGTTGAGTGAGAATAATTGCAATCAAAATATTCTAAGTTTCCGTTTCCTTTAGAATAAGAAAATTTGGTTGCATCTGATATGTTGTTATTATCCTTTTTCAAGAATGAAAAGACGAGCGTTTCCCGCGTATCTGCAGCAAGAGATATTGCCGGCAGAAGCCCGCAAAGCAAGCTCAGTGCAAGAATTGTTGAAATAATTCTTTTCATAAGTTTCCTCCGATAATCACGAATGCTTGCACATTCAGGTTCACTTTTTGCGTATTTTTCTTGTTGTTATCCCCAAAAACCTCAAGAAAACTTTTCCCTTTGGGATAATTTGAGGAGGGTGAACGCCGTCCATCCTCCCCCAGTTGTTACTCTAATTAATCTAAATCTGCGTACAATACTTTGTATTCATCACCTGATTTGCAAATCAGGTATCCACGTGCTTTTGTGGCACTTGTTGCACCTTCGTGCGGCTGTGCAGTAAACTGGCCTGTATATCTCTTTGCTGCAGCCTTGTAACCGTTAGTGCTTCCGATATTCACGTTTCCATCACCGAAGAGAATACCTGCTTCGATAAGCTCGTAATCTCCTTCATCGTATGTAAGGAAATAATTTCCGTCTACCTTATCAAGAACGAGAACAGGTGCTTTTGTCATTGCTTCTCCAGTTACTTCCGTAAGCGTGATATTGCCGTAAACATCAAAGGTATAATCCTTTTCATAGCTTACAACCTTATCTCCAAGCTTCCAGCAGGAAAAGTTTTCACTGCCGTTTACCGTTACGCTCTCGCCGTACTTTACGTTGCTTGCAATGGTTGTTTCACCATTCTTAACGGTAAAGGTTGTGTTTGCATCCTCATAAATTGCAACCGCGCGGGTAAGTGCCGTTATAAGATCAGTATCTTCTATTGCAACATTTGCATTCTTATCGCTCCAGTGGCTGAACTCAAAGCCCGTGAGTGTCGGCTTTGCAGGAACATTTGCAGCCGTCTTTGCAGCGCCAAATGTTGTGTTCTTAGCAACGCTTGCATTTCCGAGCGGGAGTCCGTTTCCGTTGTAGAAGTATACCGGAATTGCATCATCTGTCGGTATCTTATCAAACACCGCGATAACGCCCATATTTGTATTTACCTTAAAGGTTTCGGTTGCACTTGTTGAGAGCACAACGCCCGCTGCATTCTTCCAGTATGCAAATGTGTAACCGGCGTTCGGTGTTGCTGTAACCGTAACGTCAGTGCCGATTGTTACTTCCTGAACAGCAGCATCCGAAACACTTCCGCCCTCGTATGCGCTTGCCTTGAAGTTTACTGTTGTGTCTGCTATTGCTTCTTCCTCGGGAAGTACAGTCGGTTTTACTACGTTTACCGTCGCTTCATACGTATCTTCACCATATGTAACAGTAATTGTAGTCGGGCCAGTCTTTATTGCCTTTATATTTCCAAGCTCATCAATCGTGATAGACGGATCAGCAGAAAGTTCATAATCCACAAAGCTGTTCAGCATTTTCTGAGTTGTTGTCGTTGTTCCTTCAATCCATGTTGCATTAACAGTTGCCTTTGCTGTTTCTCCAACTTCAAGAACCGGGTCATCTACCGCAAGAGAAATAGCGGGGTTAATAGGTACGAGATTTAATTCTTTAAAATATCTGTTTTTATCTATATTAAGAGTATCTATAACAAACAGAAGATCGCTGATACCATTGGAATAAACTATACCGTCAGTTTTCACCATACTTAAATCAACATAATCCTTGGTGGTGTTTCCTACATGACCGGTTTGCGAATAAAACTTTGACGCACCACTCTTTATTGGATCTTCCAGATAATTATCAACATCCACTACTCCGCCGTCATACTTATTGAGATAAAGCTGTACCGAAAATCTTCCTTTACTTTCAACTCTGTAGAATCCTACATTTTCAGGAGCCTTAAGAATAAAAGCTATCTTTATAGGTTTAGTAAGTGTATAAGTAGGAGAATTATTATCACTCCTTTTCATAAGTAAATCATTGGCATTCAACTGCATAATACGATGATTCCCATTTGCCTCTGAAAGAGCATTATTATCTATATCTTTAAAATACCATCCATGATTGCCAAAATTTTTGACACCATCAACACCTCCTCCTGAAGCAACTCCAGCTGCGCTTGCAGAAAAGTAATAAGTTTTTGTTCCCTCCACCTCTGCAAATACCGCAGGCATAAGCGATACCGCGATGCAGATTGCAACAAATGCTGCCGACATTCTCTTAAAAATCTTGTTTTTCATAATTTTTAACACTCCTTAAAACATAAATTATTTTATATATAAAGCATCCGCTTCAGGGACGCGAATTTCTAAAGCGGAAATTTCTATATCATCAGTTGCATACTAAAACAATAAACATTACAACTTTTGAGCAATTCCCACACGGTGTATTACCTCATAAGAGTAGCTTGAATATAAAGTTCAGTTTTTAACAACGAAATAACCTACCCTTTCCTGCAAAATTTTGCTGTCATGAAACAGCAGAGGAATGTATTTGCTTTTTCTGTATTCTGCGATGAATTTCCCGCTCGCTTCTTCGTTATGGGATGAACCTGTGCAAATCCCATCCGTCAAGCATTTTTCATAATAACATTCATCACCGCACAGCACATAGTTATCTGCTAAAACGATACAAGAACCAAGGGAATGTCCCGCGATTTTCTTTATAATTAAATTCTCCGATAACGTAAATTCATCATCAATCAAATGAACATCAAAGCTTGCCGAAATATACTCTCTTGCCGCATCATATTCATCCTTTTGAATGTGTATGACGGCATTTTTATAATATCCAATGGCTTCTATGTGGTCGTGGTGTGAATGAGTAATGATAACATCAGTAATATCATCCGGAGAAAGACCGTATTCCTTTAATACATCAACCGGCTTTTTGAAGATTGACATCTTAAAGCCTGCACCGTCGTCACAGCCTACATCAACAAGAATATTTTTGTTTTCGGTTTGTATCAGATAAATTGTGAACGTAATCGGCAAAAGAACATCTTTTCTGCCACCTTTAAAAATATAATTTTCTCCGAATACGGATTCTCCGTACTTTAATGCTATAATCTTCATTGTACCTTAAGTACTACCTTACCTATGTTTTCACCACGGTAAAGAATATCGTGTGCCTCTTCAGCTTCTGTAATCGGAAGAACCTTATATACGGTAGGCTTTATCTCGCCGTTTGCAACCTTTTCCCAAACCTCACTGACAAGCTTTGAGAGGATTTCAGCTTTCATTTGGGGAGTACGTGAACGAAGCGTGCTGCCAACAATTCTGATGTTCTTTTTGTAAATATTTTTAAGGTTAATGGTTGTGTTCTCTCCTGCAAGAGCCGCAATTACTATCCAACGGCATCCATATTTTACATAAGGCAGACAATCCCCAAGATTCTGACCGCCCAGACAGTCGATAGCAATATCAATTGCGCGCCCTGCGAGCTCTTCATTTTTGAGGACCTCCGGAAGACTTTGCTCCTTCGTGTTTACAACAATATCCGCACCAAGGTGCTTTATATTTTCAGGATCAGTGATAACACTTGTTACAACCCTGAGACCGAAAGCTTTTGCCATAGGGATGACAACACTGGCAAGTCCGCTTGCTCCTGCCTGCATAAGCAACGTATCTCCAGCTTTAGCATGTCCTTCAACAAACAGCTTCAGATATGCAGTTGCAAACGCTTCAGGAATTGCCGCCGCCTCTGCCATGGTGCAGTTTTTCGGCACAGGCATACACATATCATACTTGACAGAAACAAATTCCGCATAACCGCCACCACCAAGTAGTGCACAAACTTTATCGCCGATTTTGTAATTTGATTTTTCTTTTGCACCATCTGTCATTTCAACAATTTCGCCTGAAACTTCAAGCCCCATCCATTCCGGACAGCCGGGAGGCGGTGGATAGTCACCCTCTCTTTGCATAAGGTCTGCACGATTCAGGGCCGCATATTCAACCTTTACCAGAACTTCATCTTCTGAAAGAACAGGATTCGGAACCTCATCCCATCTTAAGCTTTTATCATCGTTTACAAGTATTGCTTTCATAATTTACATCCTTTCTCTGTAATATCAGGCAAATAATCAAGATTATCCCGCACAGACTTTGCCGCTTTTATTGTAGGCTGAGTGGGAACAGCACGTTCATCATGCTCTCTCACTGCAAGATAAGAAACACAACCAAGACAAGGACCAATCATTCTATGAATTTTTGAATGAGTCCCGCCGGATAAGAACAAAAACGGAACCTTTAACTCTTTTTTCAGTAGCGTTGTTATTCTTAAATTTTCCATTTGCTCTTCGTCAGAATTTGCTGCTGTTACAATTTTTACAATATCAGCGCCTCTCCGTTGTTGTTCATAAGCAATTCCCAAAACCGTTTCTGCCGAGACGAATTTCAAAACATGGGAGGACATTAAGGCTTCCTTTCCCATTTGATGGATTTTATCAATCAAGTCCATCTGCTTATCAATAGCAGATTGTTTCATAGAAAGCTCAAGCCCTACCCCAGCTTCGCTATCAGCGTCAAACCAGCTTGCCGGAACATCTCCAAGTGTTGCACCGCAGGATAGTGCCGCCAGAAGTCCGTCTGAAAGTTCTTCATCTGAAAATCCGCTGTTTTCATGCCCTCTGTAATTGGTTATATATATCGGATGCCCGGAACACGCAGCAAATATCTTTTCGTAATTTTCTTCGCTTTTATATTCTTTTTTCAGACATTCGAGCTGTATGCCAAGACAGTCTGCTCCATCATAGATGGAATTTTTAACTGCGAATCTTATGCTGTCGGGATTATCCTTCAATATCATGCCTGTAATCAATGGGCGATTTTGATTTAAAAACGTAGGCTTCATATGTCAGCACCCGCCTTAATTTTTCTTTCTGCAACCATCAATCTGATAATCCTGCCCTGAAATATATGCCGCCTTATCGCCGGCTAAAAAGCAAATCAAGTATGCATATTCTTCCAATCTTCCTGTTCTTCCCATATAGCATAGCTCTGTTTTTTCTTCTGCACCTTCGTTTCTCACACTTCCGGGAACAACATTGTTTACTGTAATTCCTTTGTCAGCAACCTCTTTTGCCAGTGCTTTTGTAAACGAGCTTACTGCACCCTTCGTCATTGAATAATCAACCATATTCGCATTGCCGTACACACCTGCAACTGAACCAATATTAATAATTCTGCCGTAAGAATTCTCTATCATATTCGGAAGAACTTCATGCGTAAAATACATCAAGCCCAAAACATTTACGCCCAATCTTTTCTTCCATTCGTCGCTTGTTGTTTCCACAAACGGCTTCCACATTCTCCAAATTCCTGCGTTATTAACCAGAATATCTATTTTGCCATATTGTTCAATAATTTGCTGCGTTACCTCATGAACTCTATGTTCATCGCTCACATCACAAATGTACGATGTTACGTTTGCACCAATTGATTTAATTTCCTCGGCAAGTGCATCAAGCCCTTCGGCATTGACATCAACAATACATACATTTGCTCCGTTTCTTGCAAATTCCATGGCAGTAGCCTTGCCGATTCCGACAGATGCGCCTGTAATTATGACGACTTTATTTTGAAATTTCATAGCTAATCCTCCTCATTTTCCCTTAGCCGATAAAATCTTTCATCTCGATAACTCTATTCTCAAGACGAGCCTTTTCTGCAGCAAAGACCGTTGCATGGTTCATAACCGATATCCCTATTTCACTGATCATATCACCATGATAATCCTCTGCAATGTATTTATATAGTGTGTTGACAATGCCTCCGTCTCCGCCGCCGTGGCCGCCGGTTATATCTCCGCTGAGTTTTTCATCCAGCGGATTGATAACGGTATGCTCACGGGTTTTGAAGCTGAAGTAATCAATTGTGTTTCCTTCCATATCCCCGTAGAGTTCCCCATCAGTTCCCATAATGCGGATGTATCTTCCACCTTTGTTGAACGCACACATATTAAAGGATGCAACCGCACCGTTTTCATATTCGATATTAACAACCTGATGGTCAACAACATCGTTGTCGCACTTGAACACACATTTGCCATATTGCGTTGTGCGAAGAACCTCTCCAAGCTCTTCATTTGTCGGATTAACCTTTTTCGCTGCTGCATTGCGGAACCAGTCATTTTCTTCATCATCAAGATAGAGCTTAACTGCGTTATAATAACATTTATCGCCGTAAGGGCAGCCGTCTATGCAATACTCCGGTGCTCCCTCAGGTGTATTTTCTTTCTTAAAATATGTAAGCGATCCAAAAGACGAAACCGACTTTGCCCGGCTTCCAATAAGCCACTGCATAATATCAATATCATGACAGGACTTTGCAAGAAGCATATTAGAACTTTCTGCTGTATTTCTCCAGTTACCACGGACATAGCTGTGGCTCTGGTGAACATTACCTACGCATTCACTGTGATGAATTGAAATAACATTGCCAAGCGCACCGTCGTTAATCAAGTCTTTTATTCTGCGGAAGAACGACGTGTATCGAAGCACGTGGCACACAAGCACCTTGACGCCCTTCTCCTTTGCTGCATCTGCTATATCTCTACACTCGCTGTATGTCGGCGCAACCGGCTTTTCCATCAAAAGATTATATCCAAGCTCTATCGCCTTCATAGCCGGAGCATAGTGGAGACTGTCACTCGTGGCAATGATCGCAATATCCGCGAATTTAGGAACAGACAATAAATCTTTCCAGTCAGAAAAGCACATATCCTCAGAAATGTTATGCTTATTCTTTATGTAATTGCGAAGCTCGCGTATAGGCTCCGCTAGCGCAACAACGCGAAATCTGTCATCCGTCATATTGTCCGTATATATACGTCCGCGGCTTCCCGCTCCTATCAGAATAACATCAAGAGTTTTCATTTTTCTCACCTTAAATAATTTTTATATATTTATAATAGCATTTTTGTAAATATTATGATATAATTAACAGAGAGAAAAATATAAAAAACTCCGGATATTAAGGAGATGTAAACTATGCCTAACTTATACGCCGAGCCCGAAAACATCATTCTATCCCAAAATGGCATCAATGTACTTTTCATCGAAACCCACTCTCCCGCAACGACTGCATTTGCACACATGCACAGTCCCATTGAGTTTTTATACTTCACACGAGGAAAATTCAAAGTAACAATTAATGAAGAAAGCTTTCTTCTTCACGAAGGCGATCTTGTTCTTTTTCCCAAATATTCCCTGCACTCAGCAACGGCACTTTCCGATGATGGTGGTTCTTATTACGTTTTCCAGATTCATCCGACAATAATCAAAGATATTGTAGAGCAGGAAAAAGAAGATTCTTTTCAGTTTTTCTTTTCTGTTGATAATTCACTCGCCACTCTTATATGGCAAAAAACGGTTCTTGAAAAAAATAATTTCATACCTTTAATACAGGATATAATTAAAGAATACAACTCCTATGATTATTTTTCCACAGCCGCACAAAAACTAAGTCTGTTCAGACTTCTTATTGCGATTATCCGTAGTCCTCAGACAAAAACCGTCGGAGTATTTAATAAGTTTAAAACTGGAACATATCCGGTTTTATATATACATAAAGCCCTTGAATACATAAATGCAAATTACTCAAGCGATATTAAAGCTGAAGATCTGGCAAACAGTCTGAACATAAGCTACAAATATTTTTTGGATTGTTTTTCACATATTGCAGGAGAAAGCTTTAAGACGTATCTGAACAAAACAAGGATAAAACGCGCAAAAAGCAAGCTTATAAATTCGAATACTTCAATAAGCGAAGTAGGATCCTCTGTCGGTTACAACAGTACCTCGTATTTTATCCTCGAGTTTAAAAAACAAACGGGTATGACCCCCCTGCAGTATGTAAAGAAATACCGCGACAAGGGCGTTGAATTTTAGCTCTCTTCATATTGTCTCATTCGCTATACCGATTTGTAAACCGGTAATATTTTACTGCAGTAAAATAGGGATTGCAGCAAAACGCATTTTGCTGCAATCCCTTAAAATATACTTTCTTTCAATACTTCTTCTAAAACTTGTACGGCAGTGCTATAATCAACCGGTTTAAATAAAAGTGCAGAGGTTATATTTTCATAATCATAACGATATGCTTCTGTACTGATCATTTCGCTTATAAGTGAATTCATATTAATATTATCTTGAGCCGACAAACAAGTTTTGTGCTCCCTGAGCTCTTCCCGAACTGTTTTTACAAGGCTCTTTAATTCATCATTAAACTTAATTGTTGGAAGAAGCTTATATAAGTCATAAATATGACGGGAATGCCCCTGTATTGTGTTTGCAAGATAATAATCGCCTAAAGCAAACAATTTGTCAACAAAAGTTCTGTCGGTTGTTTGAACATTGAGAACAAACGGAAACAAATCATAAAGCGCGATAATATCATTGTTTTTGTTACTTAGCAGATAATTATAAACAAGACTATCGGCTTCCATCATCTCGGTAGGGTATGCTCTGAAAAATACAGCCGTTTCAATAATTAAATGTTGCTTCAAAAAGTTTGTATCAAACCGGGTAGGATAATCAATGATATACTTGTTAAAATCACGACGGCTGCGGATAGATTCAGGTTCTGTTAAAGTGAGGTTGCAATAATCAATCGCATCAATAATATGCGCCTTTAATCTTTTACGCTTGCTTTCTCCCGGTTTTGTATCTCCGATAATGTTGAGATCGATATCTTCAGAAAAGCGGTCTATTATTTTATAACATTTAGAAAGCGATGTACCGCCTTTGAATACAATATCGGGATTACGCTTTGCTATTTCTTTTAAAATGAGAGTTACATAATAGTCTTTCTCGATAATAGCTATTGGCAATTTGCAAAAGTCTGCAGTATTAAAAATCACTTCTTTAAACAACTCTTTATTCTTATGCAAAAACATTGCTAAGCCCCATTTCGTATATAGATTTGTATATTTTATCGGGGAAAAGCGGAAGGTAATTATCAACCTTTTCTTTGGTAATTGATTTACTGAAAATATAATTGGAAAGTTTATCTTTGGTCTCTTCTTTAGTCAATTCGGAATATGTTTCTATATCCTTCAAAAGCTCAAGAAACTGGAGAGTATACACATTTTCTTCGTTAATCTCAGTTCTCGCTTTTCTAATGATAAATGTTCTTCCGTTATAATCAAGTCGCTTTATAGGGTTACCCATTTCATTGGTTACTATTTCCTGTACAAAAGGCATCTGTGTAGATATTCCTATTTTATTGGCAAAAACATATCCGCTGTAATATCCCATAATTTTGTTATTACGGGAAATATACTTTTTTTCCACAACAACTTCCGGTGGAATTGCAACATTGCCGCCAAGCAATGATTTTCTAGGAATATAGTATATTCCGTTTTCAAAGCGGGATAATTTACCATTGTCAGTTAAAAGCTTAAACTGCCTGCGTTTATTAACCTCGGACAAGCCAATATTTATGTCAGATGCAACGATTGGTTCTCCGGGAGAATAGTTATCATATATATATTTCCATAACATAAAAAACACCTCTCAATAACGAAAACGAAATAAATACTTTCACTTTCGTTATTAGTATATCACATAATATGCTTTTTAGTCAATAGTAAATGATTTCTCCCATCATCTATTCCTGAAATTCTCCGCTACAACCTTTCCCGCGCCCTTTGCAAGCGCACGGATGGCTTCTATAAGTATCTTACGAGTTTCATCATCAAGCGTTCGGAGCGTTTTCAGTACCGAAACGGTGTTCCCGACCCAGTTTTCAGAAAGCTCGCGCACGGTTTTTGCATTCGTTTCCATAAGCACGGAATAAAGCGTATCCACAAGAATTTCGCGCTTTTCCGGAGTCATCGCGGCAATCCACTCTTTCAGTGTTCTGTCGATGAAGCGGCTTGCATCCGTAACCTTCTCAAGATACACAAACCGATCCCGCTCGACCTCCCACGAATACGTGTCGTGCTGCAACAGCCCGTTCTGTGTACTTTTTACAATTGTATATTCTTCCTCGTGATTTAAAAGAAGCCCTATCACCGATGACTGCGGAACGTAAGTATTCACGCGGCCTCTCACGGCAAGATATCCCGGAGATGCGAGCACCTTTTCATCAAACCCCGGTCCGTCAAAATTGTGTGTCTCGTCTATCCTGCGCACTGCCCCGGGTCTTGAAAATGCGGCAGCATATACCGCGAGGTTTCCGCCTTTTGAATGACCGCCAAGAATAAACCTTCCGCGCACGCGTCCTGCAATACGCTCAAAGTATTCCACAGCCATTTTTTGCGCCGGAACAGGCGTTATGAAGCTCATATTAAAATCCTCTTTCCATCCGACAAGGTTGTCGTCCGTTCCTCGGAAAGCAATATAAAATCGTCCGCGCATCAGCTGGAAGGTGATCGCCGAAAACTGAGTCTCGCTTTCCTCATCAACGCGGTTTACATATTCAAACAAGACAAGATTCCGGAACCTTTCGCTTTCTGCCATAAGCTCTAAAAGCCTTTTGTCGCTTTTCATAAGCAGCTTATCCTCTATGTTTTCTATTTCCAGAAGCGCACTGCATGCACTTCCAACCGTCATCGCACGTCTTCCGCCCACAAGCTCGAACGGAGCATACGACAGACGGGATAAAAGCATACCGTCCACCTCATTTATCCCTCTTGCCGAAAACGGAATATCTCCGCGCCACATCAGATAATCAAAAGCATTTGCCATACCGCACCTCCGTTTTTCTCCGGTTTATTCTACGCATAACCGCGCCTTTTGTTTCTAATCCTTAACTGCTTCTATTCGCTGTTTTATGCAACTGATAAGCACCTTTTCATCAGGATTGAATATATGTCCCTTTCTGTATATTAGTATGTCACGGTTTACCTCTTTACGGTCAACGCATTTTTTGACCACAAGCCCGCCCGCACGGCGTACGTTCTCCGGAATACGTGACATCCACATATATGTTGTATGGACATTGGAAAGAATATCGCCCTGGCTTGCGCGCTCATACAAATATATACGCTTCGGTGATTTTTTCCGTAACAGCCGTTTTTCTCCGGATGTTCTCTCTTCCATATCTCCGTGAACAAGCTCTATGTACTCATCAAGCTCGCTTTCATAAATTTCTTCCTTTGATGCAAGCGGGTGCTTTTCCGACATAACGAGAACAGGCTCAAATTCAAGCAGCGGCTCAAAGTCCAGCCCTCTTTCACGCAGAATGGTCATCATATAATTTTCCGAAACATCTATATATCTTACAACACCGACATGTGCTTCTCCCCCCGCGACATGCTCAATTGTGCTCTTCGTTCCGAGCTCGCGTATATTAACGGAAATCTGCTTGCGGTCATGCAACGTATTCAGAAAATCGGTAAACGCAAGGCTTATATATGTCGCACGCGGACCACAGAAGGTCAGGTTTGTTTTTTTTGTTTTCTCAGATGTGTACATAGCATCAAAATTTACTATCTGCTCATATATCACGCGCGCATTTGCAAGAAACTCTTCTCCCTCGCGTGTCGGCTTAACGCCCTTTGTTGTTCGTATGAATATTTTTATACCGATTTCTTCCTCAAGCTCCTTCATTGCTTTACTCAGGTTCGGCTGGCTTAAGAACAGATTCTGAGCTGCTGCCGTCATAGAGCCTGTTTGAGCTATTTCAAGCGCATATTTCATCTGTGTTGTATTCATATTGGCATAAAACCTCCAAATAATCGTCATAACTTTAAGTTATACCACCTATAACCATTATATATTTTACAAAGCAAAAAGTCAATGATAAAATATAAATGTAATCGTTAAGAACCAAACGTTTACGTTTCACCTTTTTTAAACATAGTTCACCTTCTAATCCCCCTATATATACCATGCACAATAAGACCGGTACGAAAGTACCGGTCTTATTGCATTATTCTTCTATCTCCTAAAAATATATGTAGCAATAGAATGTGCTTCAGCTTTCGCCTTAATCACTTTTCCCTCTATCCTGAAGAAAAAGTCTTTATCTGCATCTCCTCTGTTAAGTACAACAGAAACCACACTTCCGTCCGGATTTTTAAAGGAAACGGTGTCCAACTCGTCCGTCCACTTGCTGCTGCCGATTCTCTTTGCCCCTTGTTTTACAAATTTGCTGAAATGACCAATATAGTAATATGAATCATTTATGTGAACCACGTTGTTTTTCGTATCTGCCATTATGGGTGCGGCGCAGAAATTACCTACATGATTAGGTCCACCCTTTTCGTCAAGCAGCAGATTCCAATCGCAGAACATATTACAGCCGTTATTGAAATTACCTATCATATCGTGAGCGTATTTTTCGCCGATTTTAACTGTATCGATTAAACCACGTCCGTATTCATAGCACCCTTCGGAGAAAACTATATCCTTGTCGGGATACAACCTGCTAAACATATCAAGCTGCTCAAAATGGTCTCCACTGTACCAATGCAGAGCAATACCATAAATATATTTTGTGGCATCCGCATCCTCAAGAATCACCCTTGCTCTTTCAATAATTCTCTCTTTATTATGATCCCAGAATAATATCCTGACACCGATATCGTTCATTTTCTTTCCGAGATAATTCTTGACAAAATCCCGTTCTTCCTCAGCGGTGTAAACGCATGAATCCCATGTTTGCGTTGCCGCAGGCTCATTTTGCACCGATATCATACCGATATCAATGCCTCGTTTTTTGTATTCCTCTATGAATTTCACATAATACTGTGACCAGAGCTCAAAATACTCCTCTTTAAGCTTTCCTCCTCCGTTCATCTGCCCGTTTGTTTTCATATACGGCGGTGGGCTCCATGGCGATGCAAAGAGAGAAATTTTATTATATTTCATTGCATCTTTTATCATCGGTATTATTGATTTTTCATCATGGCTTATATCAAATGTCTCCAAAGTTTCGTCGTCTTCATCAACATAAGTGTAATTGCCAAGTGCAAAATCACAGCTGTTTATATGAACGCGCCCGAAATTATAGCCTATTCCTTTGACCGGATCAAAATACAGCTTCAATATTTTCTCTCGGTTTTCCTTGCTTAATTTGTCTATTGTGCTGGAGGCCGCTTCTGTAAACGCTCCTCCAAATCCCTTTATTTCCTGATATTCTATATCGGGAAGCACGCAGATAAGCGAGCCTTCTCTGTCTTTGCTTTCTGCTACAGAAAAATCAGCCACCTCACTCATCGCAGTTTTTCCTTTTATCGTTTTTACTACGCTTATATTCATAAAAGAAACCCCTTTCTTCGAAAAACGTATTGTTAAGTTAAATGAAAGTTAAGAACCTTTCAAGCCTTCTGGTATAATGGTTTCACCACAAAACACATTTGCTCCCAAAAGAAAGGAAAGGTTCTCATGATGAAATCATATCACATTACGTGCCCGAAATGCAACAACAATCATTCATTTTATCGTTACGGCAAAGATTCTGATAGATATCAAAAGTATCTCTACCGGAACTGCCATCATCAATTTGCCCCCGAACGACCAAGCTCAGAGGTAGCAAATCGTCAGCGGAAATATCCACCTTGTCCCTGCTCAAGTTGCTGGTCTTAATCTACCTAAACGGAGAAAACGTGAGTTTTTGCTCGTTACGTGAAGTTTTCTTTGATTTCCAGAGCTATTTCTCCATTTTAACTTTACACTGCCTCTAAAAAAATAAAAAAATCCATAAAGCTTATACATTAGTCTGTTTTTTGTGAATACACGAAATATACCGTTTTATACCTTATGGTACTAAACATTTCTTTTTCATTGAATTTTCCTTTCTCAGTTCAAAACATTTGCCGTAACGTTTTTAACCCATGAATTGTTCTTCGTGACAGGGTATTCCGGATTGGAAACAGGATTAAACGGAAGTCTTTCTCTTTCCAACTCTTCAAGCGAATCTACCTTTCCTTCAATATACCCTTCAAGCCGCTTTAGGGATACTTCAAGTCTTCTCAACACTCCGCCAAGTTTCAAATCCAGACTGTCAAGACCTATGATACGGTTTTCACACTCCCACTGCTTTGTTACAGAATCGCAGAACACTCGCATGCGCCTGATAATCTCCGGCATTGTTTCCTTTGTTATCACTTGAAGAGATGCTTTATCTCCACTGTTGTATGCATTATACAGTTCCATGCCTACTGTGCTCTTAAGTTCCAGAACTCTGCATAAATCACGCTGAAGTTCAAACAGATAGCTCCATCCCGAGTTTTTATCCGCATACGCAGCAAACTCTTTCGCCCATTTTGAGAAATGCTCTTTATACTCTGGCATAACGTGCTTATCAAATAATCCCATAAGAACATCCTGGTACAAAAGATAAAGCTCAGGATTGTTTTCTCCATCTGTTGCCTCTGCATTTTTTTCAAGGAGCCCCGGCATATCAAGGTTATAAAACTCATCATAATTTGCCGACATGCAAGTTTCAAAACGCGCCCTGATATCATCCGAATTGTTTTTATAACAAAGCTCTGCCCAAAGCTGCACTGCCGGCATCATGGAATAATTGGACGCAAGGTTTCCGTTATCTCCCCACGCAGTTACAATCACCTCTGTAACACCGTTTTTACGACAGCATTTATGCTGAACTCTGCAGGTTTTCTCCGAATATCGGTTATTAGGTGAGAATCCTCCCCATTTCCACGCTCCCGGAGCAAACACGATATTTTCTGTTATTTCTTTATGCCTTGCAAACATCCCGTCAACAAGCTTTTCATCATAATTGTAATAATCCCAATATACAAGATCAACATCTTCCGGGAACTGTTTTACAAGCGCAAGGTTCATCGGCTTGTCTATATAATAATACTCGTTTATAGGCGAAACCGCTCTGAAGAACATATCACTCCACATCATCGGCTTGAAGCCGTATTTTCTTGCAATCTCAAATACCTTTTTGCAATGCTCAAGCATAATCTCAAGACGCGGCTTGTAACCCTTTGTCGCAAGATATTTACCCAGTCCCAATGTAAAAGCTTCATCAAGTCCTATGTTTATTCTGCGACTTGTAAAAACTTCTGCCATTGTTTTAAACTCGCACTCAATAAATTCATATGTTTCTGGACTGTCTGCAAGCAAAATATCATCAGTATCCTTTAAGTTACCGCTTGCTTGCCAACGCAGAAAAGTTGCAAGATGTCCCAAAGTCTGAATACACGGCGTAAGCTCTATTCCGAAAATTTTTGCATATTCATCCATCTTTCGGATTTCTTCTTTTGTAAGCCTTGGACGCATATATCCGAAATACGGATATTCCGACATCTCATATGTATCTTCGGTATACAGCTGAATCATCGAATATCCCATAAGTGCAAGGCGACAGGTTATATCCTTGAATGTATCAAACGTAACAACTGCATTTCTTGAACAGTCAAGCATGAATCCCAAAACCTTGTAACACGGATTTTCTGTAATTTTAAATGCAGCTTCACTTATTTTCAGTTTTTCTGCTATCAATCCTACACAGCGTGAAAAATGATGTTTTTCCGGATAAAAAACCGTACCGTGCTTTCCATCCCATTCAATGACAGCCTCTCCAGTCCGACACTTGAACTCAAACTCATATCCGGCATCATCTTGCCGTAAATCTAATATTTTGCCGAGTTCTTTTACTGCCTGCAGTTGCAGCTCATCAAAACCTTTAAAATTAACTTTTAGCATATACTTTCCCTCTTCTCTTGTTGAAAAAGGGCGGCAATGCCGCCCTTTTTTCTTTCTTATTTTATTTTGCTATATGCGTTGTCATAGATTGCAAGAATCTCGTCAATCGGCTGCTCGGCAAGCTCTGCCTGGAACTTATCCCATTCACTCATCGGACGCTGACCGATGATGAACTTTGTGATATTCTCCTGTACCATTGTAGCCACAGAGGTGTCGAGATCTGAAAGTTGCTGTGACTCTGCAGATGAAAGCTGCATATAGAGAGTAGGATCAAGCTCCGGATATGTATACTGAAGCATAAAATCTGTTGTAGCTGCCTGCTCTTCGGAGATTGATGCATCAATGGATTCCGGATCTACACGGAGATATGTTCCGATTGTCTGGAAGCCGTAAAGAAGCTTTGCGCTGTCGCCTTCGTTCGGAAGGATATACTGTTTCTTGCCGTCAACGATCTCGTATGTTTCTCCTTCCTTGCCCCAGCTGATAAGCTCGCAGCCCTCATCAGAATAGAACCAGTTTACATAACGCATTGCGTTTGCAATAGATGCTGCGTCGCCTGTATTCGGAACACCAAATCCCATCGGATCGTTGTTATATTTGTTAACCATCGAAATGCCTGTTCCATTTGTGGACTTCGGCGGCATCATTGCAGCGATTGTGTATTCGGGATTATTTACACGTGCGAGATTGTTGAAGAAGTCAATACGAGTCTGGTACTCCGGCATGATAAAGCCACGGTCGGTAGCAACAAGCTCCTGCCATGAAGATGCATTGATTGTGATGAAGTCTGCCGGAACAAGCTTTTCACTTACCATCTTGTTAAGGAACGTTACGATTTCACGCATAACCTCGTTCTCGGTCACACCGTAGCTCCACTTCTCATTTTCAAAATCGTAGTATGCACCATAGTGAAAATTCGGCTTGAATGACGATCCCATAACATTTATGTTGGACATACCCTGTCGTAAACAGAACGGGAACGAGTCCGGATACAGCTCTTTAAGCTTCTTTGAAACCTCATAGAGCTCATCCATTGTTTCGGGAGTCTTAAGACCGTGCTTGTCAAAGATATCCTTACGGTAGAGCCAGCCGCGGAGGTTTGTTGCACGCTCCATACCGTAGATGGGAGCGTAATAAACCTTGCCGTCTGCTGCACGGCGTGTCTCACGCATCCACTGCTGATCTTCCGGAAGAGAATCCCAGAACTTGTTGTAGTCCGGAAGGAATTCTTCGTAATCGTCAAGTGACATGAACGCCCCCTGTTCGCAGTAATCTGCAAAGGTTGGCCTCTTTCCCTGGAAGCCGAATACATCAGGAAGATTATCCGTAGCTGCCATTACGAGCGTAAACTTTGTTCCGAAGTCTGAAGACGGAACAGCGTTTACGTTGATGGTTCCGCCGATAGCCTCTTCAATATACTCCCACACCTTCCAGTTTTCGTCATACGGCCAGGAAGCATGGCTTGCGATGGTGACGTCAAGAACTGCGTCATCGGGGATTTGTTTGCCCTCGGGGATGTCATACGAAACCTCGCTGCTGACACCGCCGTTTCCGCCGCCGCACGCGCAAAGCGCGAGAATCATAATTGCGGAGAGGATAAGTGCTGTGATTTTCTTCATTGCGATTTTCCTCCTTGAAATTTGTTTTTTTATATTAACACTTACGCGTGTTAAGCGTTTTTTGCCCTGCGCAGGGCAGGTTCTCTACACGCCCTATTCCACGTACCTCTTTTCGTCGTTGCGCGCGGAGGGGTTAAAAGGGGAGGTTTCCTTGCGCCACGGGAGTGGGCGCGCGAGTTCTCCCCTTTTTCGCGTTCTTTGCTTACTTTCTTGGCGAAACAAGAAAGTAAGAACCACTTCGGGATTTTGCCGAACAGCAAAGAAGGTATCCCTTCGCCCGGAGGCGAAAAAGAAGTACTTCACTTTACATAATCTAAAATGCGTTTGAGAAGAACTGCGACTTCTGCGCGTGTTGTATAGTCCGTCGGGGCGATGCGTCCGTTTTTACCATTTACGAGACCTGCACCGACGAGAGCAGAGACGGCGGTCTTTGCATAATCCGCGACGTTAGCGAAGTCGGGATACAGCGAGGGAGAAATCCCTCCACCGTCATTCGACGGTCCCATCTCGCCCGGCTCGGTCACGTCGCGGTTCTGATAGTCCACCGGACTATCATTCATTGCCGCGCCGACATTCCGCTCCGCTTCACTACCCTTTAGGGTAAGGTAGGCTTCGAGTGCCCGATATACTATTACCATCATATCCTGACGGGTGATTGTGTTGCGAGGTGCGAATTTGTTATCACCGATACCGTTGATGATTCCGGTGTTGCGTGCTATTGCAAGCTCTGTTGCGAAGTAATCATTTGCCGATACGTCTACAAAGTTCTCGGTATTTTCACTTTCAAGCTTGAATGCGCGGACAAGAAGAAGTGCAAAATCTGCACGGGTGATGTTTGATGCCGGGCTGAACGTGCTTGCAGTCGTGCCCTTTATTATTCCATCCGCTGCAAGCGCGTTTATTTCATCAGCCGCCCATGCGTGGTCATCAAGATCGGTAAAGCGGAGAGAGTTATTTTCCGTGCCCGTATTATCAGTATTTTCTCCGCTTTCACCGCTTGTATCTGTTTCACCGGGATTCGCTGTGCCATCCGGCTTATCGGTCGGTGCGGCACCGCCACCACCTCCACTGCCACCACTGGCGGGTGGTGTGCCGGTTGTTCCGGTGTTGTCCGCCCCGGAGGTTTCCGTTTTGTCAGACGTTGATCCGCCCGTTGTGTTACCGTAAACCGTCACGATAAAGTGGACTGTGTCGGAAAGGACTCCGTTATCAACCGTTACTGCAACGTGGTTTTCGCCCACCTGAGAAGCATCCGGCTTCCATGTGAGAACTCCGGTTTCGGCGTTAAGGCTCATTCCGCGCGGAAGGCTTGTTCCGATAAGCGTATACTCACGATCGCTTGTAACATTAAGCGGAATCTTTATCGAGCTTCCGGCGCTTGTTGTAAACGTTCCTGAAACATCAATCTCCGGCGCATTATCGGTTACATACGTAAGCGGAATTCTGTAAGTATCGCCTTTTGCAATGTTCATCACATAATCATTACCATCAGCTGTCAGCGAGCGGAAGTATGAAACGTCACCCGTTCCGATACGGAGATGATCCCCCTCTTTTTCCGCACTCTTAATCATATATGCACCATTCTGACTGCCGTCGTTTTCGATGACAATCATTCTGCCGACAAGCTCTTCCGGTGCTATCTCTTCGTTATATGTTACTTCCATAAAGTTCTCAAGAGAAAGCGTATCGGTAAAGCTTACTATCTCGCCCGTAACTGCGCTATCCTTGTTCTGTATTGCGGCGCCGAGCGTCTTACCGTCGTGGAGATATGTTCTTACAACATCTGTGTTATCCGTTGCATTTACGCTGTAAACGCCGACAAAGCCTTCAAAATCAAACAGATTGTCAATTCTGTAAGCAGTTTCGTTGTTTGCCGCATATACAACGTAGTCCACACGTCCGTTTGTAAGCTCAACCTTTATTGAGGTAACAGTCTCGTTTCTTCCGAGTTCAGATCCGTCTGCATATGTTACCGGAACGCGCGTGAGGCTGCGTATCTTGCTCTCATCCTCATACGGCTCGATTACGGATGTGAAGAGCGTATCGAGGTCTTTTCCGCTTCTGCGGACGAGCAGATAATCTGTAAACTCGGGGTTCACATCATGCTGAACTGGCTGACCGTCGGCAGTGGCCACTTCGGATATGTTAAAATCGTTAAGCTGGGTGAGCTTTAAGTGGAGATTTCGCTTCCCTTTAAGGACTTTACGGTAGTCCGTAATCTTAAAATCGATTGAAAACTCACCGGTCTGCGGTGCAACCGCACGTTTAACATTCGCAAGCCAGTTAAAGCCGTTTGTTGCGGTATACTTTGTTTCTTCGCCAAACGGAACGTCAACGCCTGCGTAGCTTCCCTGCGGCTGAGCTATCATATCAACCCCCGTAACAACGCTTTCCTCCGACTGACTGTGGAAGCTGTAAACATGCTCATCACCGCCAACTATGCGGAAGAAATCAAGAGCATAAGAAACCGTATCGTCCACGTCGATTGAAACAACTGTTCTGCGATAAGTCTCCGTAACGCCGGGGTATGCCTGAGGTGCATCAACATCCATTATCTTGATGCTTCCCGCATCTTCAAAGTGGTACGGGTATCCTGCCTGCTGTATTCTCACCTGCGGAGTATCGTTTACAAGCACGGTGTTGTGTGAAATTGTGCTTTCCGTCCAGTTTGCTCCCTGCGTTGTTCCTGTTCCGCCGGAGGATGAGAAGTAACCAAGATCCGGCGCCATATTCAGCCCGAATGCATCAAGGCCGAGGTTAAGTGCATCCTGATGCTTGTGCGTTGTTGCCGCACCGCCGAAATACATCCACCAGTCGCGCATTGTGTTCGTCTGCGTAGGAGTTGTTACCTTATCATACATTACACCATCACGGAGTGCTGCAAACCCGTAGCCAGTTGTTATGGAGCTTTCTGAGAAATTGTATTCATCGTACTGTTCTACAAGCTGTTTTATCTGCTCTTGCGGAGATTCCGGATCTTCCACGAATATACCATAGTGAATTCCGTCTGCACTCTGACCGTTTGTGTGCCAGAGAAGCTGTGCAAATACCGGGTCACCCGTAAGCCGCAATCCTTCAAGCCACGAAGTTGTATAGTTCGGGAAAGATACGCCCGCAAACGTAGACGAATTGTCGCCTATGTTTGCGCTGCGAACACCTGCAAGATATTGATCGATGCCCATATACAGCATCTTAATAAACTTCGGATTCTTGTAAAGATTATCTTCATCGCGGAGACCATCCCAGTTTTCAATTGCTTCCATATACACTGAGAATGTGGAAACCCACAATTTCATATATCCCATTGAGGATTCGTCTGCATACCCGTCGCGGTCAATCTTATTAAACAGCGCCGGACGCATTCCGCCGCCGGTGCATTTCGTCTGCGAGGTAACTCCCGGCTGCATAATGAACTCTATCATTTCGCTTGTATCCGGCTCACGATCAAGGATAACAGCCGCCAGTGCAAGGCTCTGCTGCTTCATACCAAAATTACCTGCTATCTGTCCGTTCTTTATTGCGGTATAGGTTTCAAAAAGCAGGTTCTCCTCTGCATTCTGACGGATAAGCTCGCCGTTTGTCTTCTTATTGTCAAGGTTCCATTGTTCTGCTTTTCCGGAAAGATAGCCTACTACCTCCGGATCATCATAGACATCAAAGAAGGCATCGTATGAGATGGTAAGAGTACTGTTCATCGTATTTTCCCAGATGCGCCCGACAACCTTACCGTTACCTCCTCCGTCGTGGGAGGACTGGAGCTTCGGGCAATCCGTGCCATAATCCATATCCGGATAAAGGTCTGCAACTCTGTCAAGAATTATCGCACCAGCAATTCCGTACTTCTTATCACCCGTATACAGATACGCATCACGGAAGGCATTAAGCGAGCTTCGGACAAGTGCTTTTATACTTCCGGAGCCGTACCACACACCGTCGTGGTTGAATATCGCAACATAACGGTGGACATTTCTTATTTCCGTGTCTTCACTGCTTGTGTTGTAGCGTCCGGTGTCATAACCGAAGCCGTCATCAACACCCCAGAAATATCCGGTGGTCGGAACTCCGCTGTCTCCTCCGGTTTTGAAATCGCCCCAGCCCTGAGTTATCTTGTCCTTATAGAACGGGTCAACCGCATCCGCGGCGTGAAGCTCGCTGTATGTTTCATTATAAAGATTACCCTTCGGGTCGCCGTAGCCATATGGGTTATCCTTTGCCCAGTCAAATACTACATACTCGCCTTTTTCGTTTCTTTCACCGCGACCGCAGAGAATTCCGTTTGCTTCTCTTGCAAGGGTATAGTCAAACTCGCCGTGCTCGTCAAGTCCCCGCTTGTAGTATTCACCGAAGTCGTTACTCGGGAAAAGGCGCTTACAATCCGGACACTGTATCTTCCACGGACGTGCTATCGCATCTATCTTCCATCCGTATTTGCCGTATTTGTAGTTTATGTCAACCCCGCAATAGAAACAGCGCCAGATAAGCGGGTCGTCCGTTTCAACAAGATCGTAAGCGCGCGGAAGCGTATGCGCAGTTATCATATTATATATGAAATCATAATGCGGCAGATACTTATCCGCTTCTTCAATTGCCGCCTCTGCGGTATCCTCTGCCCAGTCATAAAGCTTTATGTTTTCACGTGCGGCGTTGACTTTCTTCTCCGTATAATACGTCTGGTCAGTCTTTCCGTCACGCACGGAAATTATTATACTTTCGCTTCGTGAAACCCCATCAATTGTTACCGTTGCCTCGATTTCTGCAACGCCGGTATCAACCGGAGTTACGAAGCCTTTTTCATCAACGGTAACTACGCTTTCATCCGACGATACATAGCTTAAGGCACCGTCCGGAACGGTAAGCGCCGCTCCGTTGTTGTCGTATGCACAGACAGAAAGCTTTATTCCTTCACTGCTCTTCTTCAGAACCTGCGTTGCAGAGGTAAGCTCAAGGCTTGCAAAGCCTTCGCTGAGAACATTGAGCGGGATATAGTCTGAATAGTAAGTAGCTCCTCCAAAGGTTACCCTTGCCCTTACCGTTGTAGAGGCAGCCTTCACACCTGTTATCTTTTCTTCTGTGCTTACCGCAATTTCCGTATCAGCAACCTCAAACTCAACAGAAATATCCTCTGCCTTGATTTCGCTTCCGTTTGTAAGATATGCTTTTACGACAGGAGAAACAGATCCTGAAACAAAGATGTCATACTGTGGTTCTGTAAATTCTATTCTGTCAAGCGTTTGCTCATTTACGGTAATCTCAATGCTTTTGCTTACCGCCGCGGCACCTTTTACATTTGCCGTTGCCGTTATTGTTGCCGTTCCCGGTGCCACGGCAACAAGCTTTTCACCGGATATTTTTACGATGCTGTCATCCGAGCTTTCAAGAGTAAGGTTATTTTCCGCATCCTTCACGGTTTCCTTATCTCCGTGCTTTGCGCCGAAGACATAGCTTCGTCCGCCTGCCATAACCACACCCGGGGTAAGAGAGGTGCTTTCACCTGCCGCAAGAGAAGCTTTTTCTGCAGAAAGCTCTATTTTTTCAACACCGCCTTCTCCTTCAACATACGAAAGCTGGAGATAAGCGGGAATCATATATGAATAGCTTCCGGTGCTGTCTGTTTCCATTGCACGCATAGTGAAGGTATGCACGCCCTCTGTGAGATATATAGTGTTGAGAGATTTAAGCGCATTGTAGTTTCTGTTTGTAGACATATCCGTCCAGAAGCAGAAATCACCTAAGAATTTACCGTCCATATACAGGTTTGTACGATTTGCACCGCGGTAGTACTGGGTTCCGAGGAAATCGAGCTCATACCAGCCGTCATAATCCACCTGAATATCTATCGCGAGGTCTGCATTTCTTGTATTCCCGATTGTTTCCGTTTTAATCTGTACTCCCTGAGCATAACAACGAAGATCCGGATTATTCGGGGTAATACACATATTCGCAGTTTTGTCCGTATTTATTTCCCAGCCGTATTGCTCTATCGTTACATTCGATGCAAAGCCGGATCCCGGCTTACGGAAATCAATAAGCTTGCTCTTGGGAGATTTCGGCGTTACTTTAACTGAAAAAGGCTCACTTTTCTTGCTGTATTCTCCACACGTCACCGTTGCAACAACATTTACGGACTCACACGCTGAAATGCCGGTGATAACTCCGGTATCGGGATCAAGCACAAGATACTGCTCATCCTCCGGATTTGCAAGTGCATAGGTCACCGTATATCTGTCGGCATTTTCAAGATCCGCCTCATTTCCGCTTTCATGCCATGCACGGACGGTAAGTGCCGTTGAGAAATCAACCTCAACGTTGTCTGCACCGATAATCGCTGCATATTCAAACGGAGTATCATCCGCAACGGCAATATGCAGCGTTCCCTTTATCTGCACACCGTCTGCCTCAACCCACACAGCAATATCTGCATTTCCCGGCCCACGGGCGGTAATGATACCGTCCTGCGAAACTGTTGCAACAGCGACATCCGAGCTTTCATACCAGTAAACAGAGCTTTCGCCGGTATACTCCTCTCCGTCATTGCAGAAAAGCTTATATTCTGTAATTTTTGCGGTTTCACCACGGGTAAGCTCCGTTTTATCTGCAGTCACCTCAGCGCGGTTAATAACAGGTTTTACATCACCAAACGATACAGAAACTGGTGCATCACGGGTTTCCCCGCCTATCGTTACGGTTGCAGTAATCTCTGCATCTCCGTTTGAAACAACAGTGATAACACCGTTGTTATCAACGGTAGCAATACCATCATCAGAAGATGTATATTTTATCTCACCGTCACCGAGTGCCGCGCCGATAGTTATCGGATTCCCTGTGTTTGAATAAAGAGATAGCACGGTTTTGACTGTATCGCCGCACTGCAGGTCTTTTGTTTCCCCGGAAAGAGAAAGCTCTGCACGGTCAAATGCGACCTCATGTACCGAGAGGTGTGCCACCGATATGTCTGCTCCCTTGCATTCCGTTGCAATAAAATTAAGGCGCGGCTCAATACCGTAATGAGTGTTATAGCCGTAATTTAAGTAAAGCGACGGGGTAGTAAACTTCGTCCACGGCTGATCTCCGCTCTTCTCTGCCCACAGCTGGGTTGCCATATTCTTCAACGACACAGCACTTGATGAGAGTTCGTTGTAATAATACATACGTATATCAGCAACCGGAAGGGTATTCGTGTTTTCGCTCTTTATATATCCGGTCATTTCATAGAGCTTACCCGCACCTCCGACGAGGAGTGTTCTCTGGTCACTTGCTTTCGTTGAATAAGCTACATTTCCCTGAAGACGAATACGGTTCAGGTCCCCGGTCGGCTTCATAGAGAATTTCGGAATGTTGGTCGTCTCCCCTGTTATTTCCGAAACAATACCCTTCAAAAGCTCATAATCATATACATATGTACTTGTATTTTTCGACGATTTCCAGAAAGTGTCTTTCTTGCCAACCGAATTTGAACTATCGCCCAGATATACATCGCGTTCAAATTCACCGTGGTTATACGTTGTCACCAAAAGATTTTTGCCGATTATATTTACCTCGCATTTTGCGGAAATGCTGTCATTCCCCAAAGTTGCCGTTGCGGTAACCGTTGTTCTGCCGGGGGCAAGCGGCGTGAACACTCCGTTTTTCTGCGAAAGGATTTTTTCATTTTCAATCTTATAAGCAAGCTTTATTCCGGAACTCAGCTCTTTTCCGTCTCCGTCCGTAATGGTAAGCGGATATTGCTTCCCTGCAGTCAGAAGGTCTTCAGCAAAGGATGCCTCTATGCTTTCGGGAAGACGTACAACCTCATCCTCACTTACCTCCTGCCCCACCGGAACTATCCTTATTCCGGAAAGATACATTTCCTGGCGGTACCAGTAATAAGCAGAACTAGCTTCAGTCTCCATAACCGTTCCGTAAACCGGATCATCCGGATTTTCATTTCTCCCTTTGTTGTTCAAGGCTAAGGAAGTTGGGTCTGCCACAAAGAGGATATAATAATCTCCCTTTTCAAGAGTTATTGTTTGTTTTGTTCCGTCTGCGCTTCCGTCAGCCGTAACCGGTGCATATTCACCCTTCGGTGCCTTGGAAAAGTTGAAATATCCAAGCGTTGTTTTCTCTCCTGTCAATTGATTAGGAGCTACGGCACCGGAAACTTTTTTATCATATTTTCCCATAGCAACCAACGGTGCAACGGATGTTTCCGTCGGATTATCGGTTTTAAAATAAAGATTATATTCCCCCGGCACATTTACGGTAACCTTTATTGCACCGTGTTGTGTATTCCCGTTATTGGAATCCACACCGCCACCGCCGCTGCCGTAACGTCGCACCTGGATACTTGTCCATGAAAGCACTGCGCTTGTGTATTCATATATACCTTTGCTGGAAACAGTGGAAGTATATGCGTAAAAATCAGACAGCGCAAGCTTCTGCTCCTCACCTGCCGCAAATGCCGGCATCACGGGAAGCAGGGATATTATCAGCGCGATGCTCAGAAGCAGTGATAAAATCCTGTTCAGTTTAGTTTTCATACATTGGTCTCCTTTCAATTTTGCCCGCCGGCCGGGGGCTGTTTTTCTCTGTAGGGTTCGGCGCTTGCCGACGAACTGCATATATTCCCTCTTGTCTATTATAGCGGAGAGACTTAACTCTCCGCTATAGGTAAATTATTCCGCTTATTTCGTGTATGAGCCGTCGGTGTATTCTGTATATGTTCCGTCGGAATTTTTAATAACGGCATATCCCTTTGCACTTGTTGCATCTCCAAGCTCGACAGTAAACTGGGATTTCTTGCTTGTCATTGCAATTTTGGTCGTACCAAGAATTATTCCCTTTTCTACTGCATCGTCAAAGCCGATAAACTCTGCCATTACATTATTGTTGCTTCCGAAAACGTCGATTATGATCTTGCGCGCAACCGATGTAATCGGAGTGTGTTCTTTGTAAATAGCCTTTACTGTGCAATTTTCCCATGCGGAGAAGCGGTATTCTTCAGAATCTATGCTTACAATCTCTCCGTCCTTCTCCCACGCATAGAAGGTTCCTGTTCCGTTCGGCGTGCAGGTAACAATGTCCCCGTAAGCATATTTCGTCTTATCGGTTGTGCAGCCATCGGTTGTGATTGTGATGTCTGTCGACGGATCATCATACTTTGCAATAAGCATCATTGTTTCATTGACCGTTATCGGTACATTGCCGGCGTATGTTGTTCCGTCTTCTGCCACCCAGCAGCTTGCAGCGCCGTAGCCTGCCATCGAAGGAAGCTCGGGTGTTGTTCCGGTTGCCGTTTCTACCTTTCCGTAAAGCAAGCCGTTTGCATTGTAAAACTCTGCCTTAGGAGATGTTGCGCCGTTCTTTTCATAAACTGCGATAAGGTAGTTTACAACATTTCCGGTCGGTGTGTAGATAAAGCTTTCTTCACGAGAAACAACTCTTTTTGCTCCGCCATCAAGACCTTTTGCCCAGTAAAGGAATGTGTTATCTTTGTTCGCTGTTGATGTGCTCATCCGATATGTGCCGTCACTAAGCTGTGTTGCAGTTGCGGTTACGCCATCCGCAACCTCTGCGCCGTCAACATACGGAAGAGCCGTTACTTTGTCTGTGTATACAACTGCCTCCACTGTTTCTGTATCATCCGGTGAAAATGCGTCAGTGAGACCCGGATCTTCTGCGGGAGCAGGAGCATTTACTGTAACAGTCGTTGTGTATGTTTTATTTCCGACTGTTGCAACGACAGTTGCAGGACCTGGATTTTTAGCTGTTATTACACCGGATTCGGGATCAATATCGATAAAATCCTTACCGCCTTCTTCAACGGAATATGTTACAAAACTGCCCAAAACATCTGTGCCTTCGACCTTAATGGATGCTGTTGTTGTCACGCCTATCTCAATTGAAGGCTCTGCAACCGAAAAAACAGCATTGTCGGGACCGGCGACCTTTGTAAGCTTTAAGTTATATATATAAGCTTCGGTTATTCCAGCACTAATAAACGATTGCGTTCTTGTATAGATTCCAAAAATAATCGGAGTCGTGCCGTCTGTGTAAATCACTTTGCTATTATATGCAGAAAAATCCGTAGAAGCATTTTTACTGTTTCCGATCTGATGTTCTGTAGTTATATAGTCTTCGATTGTTTTTTTATCGCTGAGCTTTGGTCCGGCAAATAAGATAGGTCCGGCAGTTCCTTTTGAAGAAAGCACATAATAACCGGCTTCACTCGGTGCTTCAAGTTCTACACCGATTTTCGTTTCAGCAGGCATCGAGTCCTTATAAGCTTTATTTCTCAATCTAAGACCGTCATTCGTAACAGATACTAAGTTAGCGTCTCCTTGCTCAAGCCAGGACCAAACAGTAGCATCTACATCAAAATACTTCCAGCCATGATGGTATGTGCCGGTGTCGTCCGTACAACCGTAAGCCTTAATTCGCGCAAAACCATACTGGTGGTGTCCCTCAAGGGTTTCGTCCATAACCTCCGAACTCCAAATATGAACCCCGTTCTTCCCCGTGGCGGCTCGTCCAAAAACATATTCTTTTTCCACCGTTGCGGAAGCGCTTACAGTAATACCGGCAAACATTGATAAGCATATCGTCATTGCCAAAATAACCGAAATAATCTTTTTCATTTTGTTTTTCCTCCCTTATTTTGCTTGCTAAAGCTTTTTTGTATAACGTATGCATACGTTATACAAGGGGATATCCCCTTCGTTTTTCATATATATTTTTTATATTAACCGACTTTCGCCGGATTGTTTTTTTACTTTAACTTACTTGGTTGCCTGCCCGAAAAAATCTCCTGCGCATTGTTGTGAAAATCGCGGAGGGTAATCGGTCGGCTTGCATATTCTTTCGGTCCTGCAGACAGCTCATATATCCACGCGCCGTTATAACCTATTTCGCAAATCTTTTTATAAAGCGCAACCCAATCAATCTTTCCGTATCCCGCAAGCCAATGGCGTTCAGCAACGAAATCATAATCGTTAATATGCATTGTTATAAGCTTATCGCGAACCTTTTCTGCAAAATCATCGTGACTGTCAAAAAACAGATGATTTGTGTCAAAGCAAATGCGCAGCTTGTCGTTTGCGGAAACAAGCTCTAAAAGCTCATCTGCGCTGTTGCCGAGACATATCGGAATCATATTTTCAACCGCAATCCGCGCGCCCCGTTCATATGCAAAATCCGCAAGACCGAAAAGCGCTTCCATTGCATATTTTTTTGATTCCTCACGGCTTTTTCCTTCAATCGGACCGCCCGGGTGAATTACGAATTTATCCACACCGATATCCGCTGCCCGCTCTATCAGCATGCAGTGAAAATCATAAGCCCATTTTCTTTCCTCTGCGCTTGCCTGAACGATTGCCCACTGATCCCGAAACGGAAGATGGCATGACCATAAACAGATACCGTAACGGTCGGCAAGCTCACGCACCTTACAAAAATCAAGCTTTTCAGGTTCTCTCATGCAGGAAATCTCTGTTGCCGTCATACCTCCTCTTTGCATTTCGGCAAAATCCGCTTCCGTAAGCTGATTATCGTAATACCTTATTCCTATTTTTCGCATTTAAAAAATCTCCTTTGCGCAAAGCCGCACCAATCAACATGATAAATGCGTATAAAAAACAATTTGAGCTTCTTTGCAAAATAATTATATATCAACTTCGCCTTACATAAAATGCACGAAACTTTTTTATTTGCACCTTTTGGTACAAAACATATATTATAAATCTCAAATGACAATATCTGCCAAATCCCAAAACACGCACCGTTATAAGAAAAAACACAGTCCGTACCGAAACTGTGTTTTTTTATAACTAATATTACCAAGCTGTATTTACTTTGATGATTTATACCGCTGTATGAAAACCGACGGGGATATTCCGATATATTCCTTAAACTGACGGCTGAAATAATATACGTTATCGTATCTGCACATCTGTGCCACCTCGGATATCGTATACCGTTCGGAGCTTAAAAGGTCGCAGGCGTAATTTATTTTCATTTGAATAATATACTTCATCGGCGTCACACCGAATTTTTTGATGAAAAGCTTTTTTAAGTATGATTCGCTTATTCTGCACCTTTCCGACAGAAACGGCACGGATATTTTTTCATTAAGAAAATTTTTCTCAATATATATGATTGCAGGTTTTATTAAATCATACTGGCTTTGCCCTATGTAGTTTGTTTTCTGCATCTCGGCAAAAATTTTGTAAAGCAGGGATATGCATTCAAAATAATATCCGTCATCCTTTGAAACCCACGCGGCAAAAAGCTTTTTGAACAAATTCCCGATACGCTCTGCATTGTTGCATTTTACTACAAACGCTTCGTCTGCAACGGGCAAATCAGTATCGAAAAATATATCTATACATTCAGCTCCTGCATCGTCTTTCTTATTTTCAACAATATACTGACGGTTTTCCCCTTTCGGGAGAAAACGGATGGTGTTCTCCTCTACATTCATAACCTTGCCGTTAAAATAAACTGTGTTCCTGCCGGCTAAATTGTATATAAGCTCATTGTGTGTAAGCTGACTCTTAAAAACCACTCTTTCCTGAGGATATTCATTTTTGCCTACAAAAACAGCTCTTTCAATCGCCGTTATTCGGAAATCGCCGTTAAAATAATCATTCATATACAACACCGCCTCAGCTATTATAATACATAAAAATCTTCGCTGTGTCAACACACCAAAACTACTTTTTTGTACCAAAATATGCAAGCATTGTCTTTTGTGCATTTACTTCTTCTGTTATTTAAATGTATAATCGCAACGAAAGGTGGAAGACACAATGACAGAAAGAATAAAAGAGCTTACAAAATTAACGCTTGAGGGAAAAATGTATGCAAATCCCGTCAAGACCGAATTTAACAAGGAAGATATGCTGCTGCCGAAGCAACAGAAAGAAGCAAAGCAGCTTTGTGAATATATTTTAAATCAGGAACCGGTACTTACCCCATATTCAATGATGACCGGATTCTTTAACTGCAGCAATTCCGTTGTCGGCGATGTTTTCCGCCGTATAGGGCATAAAACATTCGCGGAGCTTTTCACCAGTCTTTACTTAAAGCCAATCGACAATCTCTCAACCTTTGAATGGCAGCATGCAACGGCTGATTATAAAAAAGTCCTCGAAAAAGGAATTTCGGGAATAATCGGTGAGATAGATGATTCTCTTAAGGTACATACGGATCCGAATGAGACAGAATTCTTAAATGCACTGAAATCCGTCGCCCACGCGCTCATCAGCTGGGCACACAAATGTGCAGACCGCGCGCTCGCGCTTTCGAAAACGGTTGATAATTGCGAATACAAAGAAAATCTTGAAAAGCTTTCAGAAACGTTATACAGAGTTCCCGAAAACGCACCTTCTTCCTTTTACGAAGCCGTGCTTACAATATATCTCTGCTTTTCCGCAGATCCGGACAGCATTGGAACACCCGACCGTTATCTTACGCCATTTTATGAAAGCGACATAAAAAACGGAGTGATAACAAGAGACGGTGCTAAAGAAATACTTCAGGAGCTGTTTTTAATGCTTCAGGCAGCAACCCACGTGACATCAGCGTGGTTTACAAGAGGCGGCGAATCCCACTTCTGCATCGGCGGATACCTCCCGAATGGCGAGGATGGGTTCAATGACCTTTCACGCCTTATTCTCGAAGGCTTAATGGAGCTTCCCACATGGATACCGCAGGTATCTCTTCGCTGGACAAAAAAGATGCCGAAGGAAGACTTCCGATTCGTACTTAACTGCGAACGGAATGACCCCAACAAGAGAATTGCTTTCCAAAACGACGAAAAGCGCATAAAATGCTATACCGAAATATGCGGCTTCCCGTTTGAAAAAGCGGTAGGATATACTACCGTAGGATGTAACGAACCGGTATTTCAGGGCGCAGTTACCGGCAGTACCTCAGCGGTAAATTTTGCCCGTTCAACAGAAACCGTTTTCTACAAAAAGAGCGATGAAATCCTGAATGCAAAAACGTTTGATGATTTCTATAATGTTTTTATTACTGAATTGCTTTCGGATATTGACGTTGCCTGCGACTATGATGATAAATACAACCTCAAGCGCGCGGAGGATATCAACTATTTATCCTCTCTTTTCTTTGACGGCTGTATCGAAAAGGCAAAAAGTGCAACGCAAGGCCCCGGCACTTTCGCTATCGCATCCATTCTTTATATCGGAATAACAAATGTAATAGATTCACTTATCATAACAAAGCAGTTCGTATTCGATGAAAAGCTTGTTACGATGCAAGAGCTTGTTTCCGCACTCCGCGCTGACTGGCAAGGATATGAAGAGCTTCACGCCACTATTCTGAAAAAGGGTGACTTTTTCGGCAATGACACCGAACGCTCAAATTATATTGCACAAAAGCTTTTCCAAAACCTTTACGAGCATCTGAAAGATAAAACAAATCTTTTCGGTTACCACTGGCTTATCGGCGATCTTACAGGATATCGCGATCATCCGAAATTGTTTGGTGAAAAAACAAAGGCTACCCCCGACGGAAGATATGCCGGCGATGCTCTGAAATTTGGCTTCGGTCAGAGCGAGGGCAAAGATCGGAACGGGCTCTCCGCGCTTTTAAATTCAATTGCAAAAGCCGATCCCAATGCAATCGGCTGCGGTTCAACTGTCACCAACATAATGATAGATGAGCAGTTAATCAAAAATGACGAGTATTTTGAGAAAACCGTTGATATGCTTGAAACGTACTTCAAAAACGGCGGTGTACATTTTCAGCTTACTTATGTATCAAAAGAGGACCTTCTCAACGCAAAAGTTACACCGGATAATTACAAAAACCTGCGCGTTCGCGTTTCTGGCTTTGCCGATTACTTCGTAAAGCTGAGCGATACTCTGCAAGACGATATCATCGAAAGGACAATGCAAAAATGAAACTGAGAAATGATAAAATAATTGTTTTCGGTGGCGGAGGAGGCATTGGTTCTGCCATTGCAAAACGCTTTTGCGATGCCGGAGCAAAAGTTTTGATTGCAGGCAGAAGTGAAGCTTCGCTTAAAAAGGTTGCCGATGAAATCGACAGCAGGAATTTATTTTACAAGACATTCGACATCTCAAAGGTTGATGAACATATTTCTTTTTTCGACGAAGCTGAAGCTCTTCTTGGCGAGATTAGCGGATTTGTAAACTCTGCCGCTCTCGGAAGCAAGGGAGGATATGAACCGTGGGATATAACGAGTGCTGAATGGGATGCCATGTCAGACATAAACTTCAAAGCAGCATTCTTTTTAATGCGCAATGAGGTTGACTATATGCTTAAAAAAGGCATACGGGGAAATATCCTGAATCTTTCTTCCAATGCCGCATGTATGGATATCACAGGTAGCTACGGTGCATCAAAGGAAGCAATCGTCAAATGGACAAGAGCGTTCGGGAAAAGATTCGGTCACAAAGGAATTATCATAAACGGAATTGCTCCGGGTGCGACGTTCACTCCCATGATTTCCGATTATGCACACGATATCAACCAAAAGTATGAACGCCACGCGATTGAGCGCTTTATCCGCCCCGACGAGATCGCAGAGCTTGCTTTTTATCTCATGAGCGACTATGGCGAAATAATCTGCGGTCATACGGTTGTTGCTGATGGCGGCGATAATGTGGCGACATTATAAAAAGCCTAATTTGTATCTGTATAACTCACGAATTATAAAATAAATTTTCCTTTTAGGAGCTACATTTATGTTTGAAAATTTAAAAAAGTTTTGCGACTCATTTTTAGAAATTGATGTTCCCGGGTTTGATTTGGCGGTTTATAAAGACGGTGAGTGTATCCTACGGCATATGAACGGCTACAGCGACCTTGAAAACAAAATCAAAATGAACGGAAAAGAAAAATACAATATTTATTCCTGCTCAAAGGTTATAACCTGTACTGCAGCCTTGCAGTTATGGGAAAAAGGATTGTTTTCACTTGAGGACAAGCTTTCCGACTATATGCCCGAGTTTAAGGAAATGACGATCAAAACAGAGGGTGGCATCAAAAAAGCCGAGAACCCGATTTTAATAAAACACTTGTTCGAAATGACAGCAGGCTTTTCCTACAACTGTTCTTCACCGCAATTAAAGAAGGCTTTTGACGAAACGGCCGGTAGGTGCCCTACCCGTGAAGTAATGAAATATTTGGCAAAAGAGCCGTTGCTTTTTGAACCGGGCGACAGGTGGTTGTATAGCTTATGCCACGATGTTTTGGCAGCTTTTGTCGAAGTGGTTTCGGGTGAGAAATTTGAAGCCTATGTCAAAAAGAATATTTTTGATGTTTTGGGAATGAATAATTCTACGTTTATGCTACCCGAATCGGAAATTGAAACAATTGCACCGCAATACAAATTTAAAGACGGTAAAGCGATCAATATCGGAAGACCTATATCTAACTATAAAATGGGCACTGAATACGCGTCAGGCGGCGCAGGTGGAATTTCTACCGTAGACGATTATATGAAATTTTTGGAAGCGCTTCGTACCCATAAACTGATAAAGTCTGAAACGCTGAAATTGATGATGACCGACCGTTTAAGCGCTCATCAAAAACGCACCTATGAGGCAAAAAACACCCACGGCTACGGCTTGGGCGTGCGTTGTCCAATGGGTGACAAACGGTATATTGATTTCGGTTGGGGCGGTGCTGCAGGCGCATTTTGGGCTATTGATGTTGAAAATGCCATTTCCCTTTATTTCGGTATGCATTTATTGTCTTCTCCCTCCCAGGGGTTGCGTTCCATGCTTTATCTCTTCGTAAGAACAGAGCTGTTTGATAACAGCGAGTTTGATGATTTGTATAAAGATTTAAAAGAATTACACGATTATAATTTAACCTATTAACGGAGAGAAGCTATGTCTGTTTCCACAATATTTGATATACAAAGAAATTCATTTGTTGACGGGCCCGGCATCCGCACGACTGTGTTTTTCAAAGGTTGTAACTTAAGATGCAGATGGTGTCACAATCCCGAAAGCCGGAATTTTGAAAAAGAAATATTGTTTTATCAAAACAAATGTACCGGTTGCGGAAGATGCAAGGAGATAACTGCCGACAACATAGACTTTATTTGCTTTAGCGATGCAAAGGAAATCTGTGGAAAAGAATATACCGTTGACGAAGTTTTCGGCGAAATAATCAAAGATAAAACTTTTTATGAAACATCAGGCGGCGGTGTAACATTTTCCGGTGGAGAATGTATGCTGCAGATTGATTTTCTCACCGAAATACTCAAAAAATGCAAGGATACCGGCATCCATACAGCTATTGATACTGCAGGGCATATATCTTGGGAAAGCTTTGAAAAAATTCTTCCGTACACCGACTTGTTTTTATATGACATCAAAACTATGGATGAAAAAAAACACAAGGAATATACAGGCGTCACAAACAGGCTTATACTTGAAAACATCAAAAATCTTCTCAAAACCGGAGCGGATATATGGGTAAGAGTCCCGGTAATTCCCGGTTTCAATGATAACGAAGAGGAAATGAGAAGCATCCGTTCTTTCTTTGAAAAGAACGGATATCCGAAAAAAATCGAGCTTCTTCCCTACCACGCGATGGGCGAACACAAATATACGGCACTGGGCGAAGAAGTTCATCACTTCGCCGTTCCAAACAAAGAAAAGATCGATGAACTGAATGCTGTTTTCTATGCCCATCGGCATAATTCATAAAATACATCCGCACAGCTCCGGACAAAGGTGAGAACCCTTGCCCGGAGAAAATTGTATTTTGCAACTTTCAAGCAAATTAAAACATCTTGCAAAATATGGGGATTTTTGGTACAATATATAGTAGCAAATATTTGGAGGTTTTTTTGTGGAGTGGATTCAGGTAAGTATAGATACAACTCACGAGGGCATTGAGGCGCTGACCTCAGCTCTTGAGGATATCGGCATCCGCGGCTTTGAAATTGAAGATCCGGCGGATTTTTGTGAGTTTATGAATGCGGAATTCCCGTACCGCGACTATGTGGACGATGATCTTGTAAAAGAAAAAACGGAAGAGAGCGTAAAAGTGAAGATTTACGTCAGCGCAAATCCTGCAGGCCACGAACAGCTTGCCGCTGTGCGCGAGCTTCTTTCTTCCCTTTCTTCCGATGCATCCTTTGGAAGCCTTGCGCTTTCGTTTGAAACGATGAACGAAGAGGACTGGTCCGAAAACTGGAAACAGTTTTTCCATCCGCTTAAGATAGGAAAGCGCGTTCTCGTCCGTCCCGAATGGGAAGAATGCGAGAACACCGACGGCAGAGTGGTATTTACCATAAACCCGGGAATGAGCTTTGGCACAGGCTCACACGCTACAACCCAGCTGTGCCTTGAAGCGATTGAGGAATACACAAAAGACGGAGACACAATTCTTGACCTTGGTTGCGGAAGCGGTATTCTCTCAATCACGGCATGCCTTCTCGGCGCAAAAAACGCAGTCGCCTGCGACATTGACAAAAATGCAGTAGATATTGCAATAAGAAATGCAGAGCTTAACGGCGTAAATCAGGATAAATTTGAGGCTCTTGCAGGAAATATTCTTGATGATGAAACGCTGCGCCGCCGTTTTGAAAACGAAAAGTATGACATCGTTGCAGCCAATATCGTTGCAGACGTTATCATCGGCATCAGCCCGTTTGCATCAGGCTTTGTCAAGCCGGGAGGAATATTCATCGCATCCGGCATAATAACAGAGCGCCTTGATGAGGTTCTGGAACATCTGAAAAAAAGTTTTAAAATTATTAAAATTTGCGATAAAAACGGCTGGGCATCTGTAATTGCAACGGTTTGAGGAAAATATTTTTCCGTATATCGGGCAAACTTAATAAAACAGTACTGGACAAACGACATTTTTTTTGGTAAAATATAACGTATGGCATATGTTATGCCCTATGAGCTTTATTTGGGAGTGAACCGGTTTGAAAGAGAATAAGTCGCCGAAGGAAGCGGCAATGTACAGAAAAAAAGATTATGTGACAAACAAGCTCCTTCTTGTTTTCACGCTTGCATTTGCACTTTTGCTTTTGCTTATGAACGTAGGACGTATGATGAAGAGCACGGCAACGTTTATGGCAGCTTACACCGTCGTTAAGGTCGTTGCGGTTGCCGCTGTGGTGCTTGTCGCCGTGGGAATCGTTATGATGATTGTCGAGCGGTCAAAGAACAAAGATATGAGCTATCATCTCTTCTCGGGGAAGAATGTGACGGTTGCATCGGTATTTGTTGCAATCTGCGCCATCGCCCTTTCCCTCGTCTTTTCTCAGAGTATGCTTATGCTTCTTTACATCTTCATCCCCGCAGTTGTTGTTTTGTATATCATCTATTATTCATATCAGCGCGAATTTTTCCTTATCGCTCTCGCTTCTATCGTCGGCGGTATCGGAATCTGGCTTTTAGGTTCTGACCTTGTGAACACAAAAGACGTTCTTGCAATAGCAGGAGCTGCTGCTATTGTCGTTCTCACTGCAGGCTTTGCACTGTGGGCACAACTCGGCAAAGGCACGGTAAAGCTTTTCGGGCGTGAGTTTGCACCGTTTAAAGGTGATGCACGCTACGGCATCGTATACCTGACATGCCTTTTGGTTCTGATGCTTCTCGCTGCGGCATTCCTTGCTCCGGACCTTGCAATGTACTTTGTTTTCGCGCTCATTGCATACATCGTTCTCACCGGTGTATACTACACTGTAAAGCTTATTTAAATTTTATTTGAACTTTTACAAAAAAAGGCTTGACGTAGACGCATTTTTCATTTATAATATATCAAGTAAGTCGGTATTCGGCTTGCAGAAAACCGAATACCGATGACTTTATTTTCGACTTGGAGAAGTACTCAAGCTGGTCGAAGAGGCGCCCCTGCTAAGGGCGTAGGTCGCGAAAGCGGTGCGGGAGTTCGAATCTCCCCTTCTCCGCCAAAAACTGACAAGTTTTGACTTGTCAGTTTTTTACTTTTCGCTTTTCTCTCTTCTCTATTCGTTTTTCACTAAAAGTGTATTTATATGCATCTCCCCTTCTCTGCCAGAAAAAGCTTCATCATTCTCCCCCTGAAAAGTTGGCGAAAAGTTGGCAAAAACTTGGCAAAAACTTGGCAAACCAAAAATTATTTTTGTGTTATAATTTATAACAGTGATGCTTTTGGAGTGAACCTCTATGAATTTGTGCGCGATTTATAAAGGACGCTCCGTGTGCGCAAAGCGTCAGATTTTGTATTGAAAAAACAATACAAATAAATTATAATAGAAAGGTAAACAACAATGATAACACAAAATTTATTTAACAAAAAGCCAAAAACTTTTATGGACTACAAGCCGGGTAAGCTGCCAAGCAAAAAAGACCGGGGCTCGCAGACGAAAACTGAAACCAAAACTTATGACCCGTTTGCATCAAATGTAAAAATAGTTGGAGACAATGTAACAAAAAAGGACTATGATGCTTTCTTTGAAGGGTTCAATGACCCGTACGGAGAAAAAAGAGAACAAGAACAGCAGCGGAAAGAAAGATTTGCTAACATTCGTGCAAACGCCGATAATCGAACTTGGTCTTCTCAGAATACGGACAACCCGTTTCTTGAAGGTTTTAATGGAATTTTAAACGAAAGAGAACAGAAAGAAAAATTCCCAAACACTCGGTTTCGAACAAAACCTCAAAATGCATACTTGAAATTCCCTAATACACAACTTCATGCGAGCACCAAAAACGATGCATCCCTCGAAACATTTAGTAATCCCAACGGACAAAAAAATATCGTAGGCGAAGTTGCGTCTGAATGGGGTGAAAATATCGGAGCTCATATAGGTTTGCATAATACAGCTCATGATCAATATCCTTGGATGCGGATTGCCGGCCTAACTTCTCCGATAGTTGCAGGAGCAATCGAAAATCGAATAACTTCATCAAGTGCTAAAGTTTCAAAACATCAGGACATAATAAATGATGTCTCAACTCGTTATAAGGTGCCAAGTGAGATTATCGGAGGAATAATATTTAAAGAGCAATTAACCAAGTCTCTTCCCGATACCCTTGGAAATATCCACACATCTATAACAAAAGATAGTCATTCTACCGGCTTGGGAGCCATTTTCCCAGCAACAGCAAGAGCTGCGTGGGGCGAAGTTGACTCTCAAAAAGAATTGCCAAAAACCAATGAGGAGCTTCAATATAAATTAACGCACGATAAACAATTCAACATAGAAACAATTGCCGCAGTATTACTGTATGAAGCAAGGAACGAGGGACTTATTTCAGATGTATCCGAAGCTTCAAATTTGACTACCGAGCAATGGTGGAAAGCGATAGCAAAATATAACGGTAGCGACGAATATGCGAGAAAAGTGTATGAGTATCTTCCTTATATTACTGAATTGTTAGATTAAACGGAGGTGTTTTTGTGAAAAAACTCAAAATTCTAACTTCGATAATCATAGTGATTTCCTGTGTGCTCATTTTATCTTCATGTAAATATAAATATATATTTAAGCATTATAACGAAATAAACGAAGATATTCCCGACAACCTAACTTCAAGCGCAAGTATGGCAGAATATGCCCGTAATATAGTTGAGAAGGATTGCGGCAAGGAGTTTAATGTAGGTTCTGTCTATATGATTTTGGATTCGGAGTTAAAGGGAGAAGTGGAAGTTATTTTGGTAGAGAAAAAACAAAAAAAACCGTTGCTGGTCTATGTGGATTTTGATACAAAAAACAACAAGCTTCTTTCATTCAAGTATGTCAGCTGGCACAGCAAATTGGATCCCGGCGTTATAAATATACATAATTGGGGAATTGACTATGCAGAGGCAATTGAAATTTCAAAGGAGCTTCATTCAAAAACAGATGGTTTCCGATATGACGATGTCATAATCAGGACCGATAATTCTCATCCGTTTGAAGACGAAGATTGGGAAGTTTGGTCCGTAGCGTTTCGTGACTACCAAAGCAAAAAAAACTACGACACCCGCATTGAACCGTATACAGGAGAGATTCTTAATCACGGTATTTGGAAATGGGTAGGATAATACAGATTGGATTCAGTATGGCATTGACTTTGCAAATTCAGGGAGGGGAACTTATGAAGAAACATTTTCTCATTAATGTTGCGAAAGATATAAAGCAGACTATACCAATTTTAGTGCTTATTACATTTGTGATGCTGTATCTTGCTTTGTCGACGCAAGATAGTTTGTGGGTTCGCGTCTTTGAATATTATAAGTAATCCGGCTCGAAGCATAAACAAGAAACAGTGAACCCAACCACATTGCGAAATCAATTAAGCAATTAAATTTAATCCAGCCGAAGAATGTGTGCATATGAGTGGCAGAGCTCCTTCTCCGCCAGGAAAACCGTTAACTTTGATAGAAAGTTAACGGTTTTTTCAATGAAATACGCCTTTCGACGTGTGAAATAGCTTCGCTGTGAAATATTTGCTTCGCAAATGTTAAAGGCGTATTTCATTTCGCAGAAAGCGTCAGATTTCTATTTCACAATTTACGCAGTAAATTATTTCGCTACCAGACAAGTCATCCGCACACAAAAAAAGCCACAAAGAAACTTTTCTTCTTTGTAGCCTTTCTTATAACTTTTATTCAGCTTTAAATCTTGAAGATTCCGAATGCATCAAGAACGGATGATATGAGGATAAGGACAATGCATATCGGTGCAACGTACTTTATAATCACCTCAAAAAGTCTCCTCTTCTTGAACTTAGCATTAAGCTCAACCTCTTCAATAACTGTTTTCGGCTTAATTACATAACCTACAAAGACGCAGGTGAGGAAAGCAACTATCGGCATAAGCACGCTGTTGCTGATAAAATCGAAGAAGTCAAGGAACTGAAGACCGATAATCGTGACATTCCCGAGCGGACCGTAACCGAGAGAGGAAAGAAGCCCGAGCGCAACGGAGAAAATAAATACAACGAGGCATGAAAGCTTGCGGGAGAGCTTCGTCTTATCGCAAACGATGGAAACAACCGTCTCAAACAGCGAAATGGACGATGTAAGCGCCGCAAAGAGAACAAGAAGGAAGAAAGCAACACCGACAACTGTACCCGCGGTCATAGTCTCAAAAACCTTCGGTAAAGTTACGAACATAAGACTTGGACCCTTGCCGAGAGCTTCTGGCGTACCGCCCGAGAAAACAAACACGGCAGGTATAATCATAAGACCTGCAAGGAAAGCGACACCGGTGTCAAAAATCTCTATCTGAGAAACGGACGATTCAAGGCTCACCTCTTTTTTCATATAGGAGCCATAGGTTATCATAATTCCCATTGCAAGAGACATTGAGTAGAAAAGCTGTCCCATTGCCGCAAGAACTGTAGTTGCAGAGAACTTCGAGAAATCCGGAAGAAGATAATACTTAACGCCATCCAAAGCACCGGGCATGCATACCGAATAAATCGCAATGAGCAACGATAAGACAACCAGAACCGGCATCATAATCTTTGACACCTTTTCAATTCCCTTTTCAACACCGCAGAGAACGACCAACGCCGTTATGCCGATGAAAATGAGGAACCAGAAAACCGGCTGTCCGGTCTGCGAAATGAATCCTGTGAAATAAGTGTCGCTTGCAGCTTCTGCAGCGCCGCCGCTTACAAATGCGTAAAGATACTTTGTTACCCATCCACCGATTACGGAATAATACGGCAGGATAATCGCCGGAATAATCGCCGCGATATATCCTATAAAGGAATACTTCTTGTTAAGCGCACGGTACGCGCCGATTGCGGAAAGACCTGTTTTTCTTCCTATTGCAACTTCTGCCGTCATAAGCGCAAAGCCGAAAGTGACAGCAAGAAGAATATACACAAGAAGAAAAATACCACCGCCGTACTTCGCGGCAAGATACGGAAATCTCCATATGTTACCGAGCCCTACTGCCGAACCCGCTGCGGCAAGAACAAAGCCGAGCTTGCCGGTAAAACTGCTTCTGTTTTCGTTTGACATACTCATCTATCCTTTTCTTATATTATAATAGTATATTTTACCACATAACCCGCCGTATTACAAGTATTTTTTCGCTTGCGCCGCAAATGGAAACGCCGGTGAGCTCCTGTACTGTTCTTCGTAACACACGCACTGTGAAGGGCTTGCAGCAAAATCCATTTTGCTGCAAGCCCTTTTATTTTGCATCCTATCTTTTATATTCTCTCATCTTTTCTATTATCTCATCCGCGACCTGCGTGGTGTTTGCCTCTCCGCCAAGGTCGGGTGTCAGAACCTTTTTCTCTGTAAGAACAGCTTCAATACACTCGATAAGAATTTTGCCCCAATCCTCGTGACCGAAGAAATCAAGCATCTGGCTTGCTGACCATACGGTTGCAAGCGGATTGGACTTCTTCATTCCGGCAATATCCGGTGCCGAGCCGTGAATCGGCTCAAACATTGACGGGAACCTACGCTCGGGATTGAGGTTTGCACCTGCTGCAAGTCCCATGCCTCCCGCAATCGCCGCACCAAGATCCGTAAGGATATCACCGAAGAGATTGGATGTTACAACAATCTCAAAGCGTGACGGATCCTTTATCATAAACATACTTGCCGCGTCAACAAGATACGAATATGTTTTAACCTCGGGATACTCGCGCCCTATCTCTTCAAATATCTGATCCCAGAAAACCATTGAATAATTGAGCGCATTTGCCTTGCTTATGCTCGTAAGCGTTTTTCCCTGCGCTTTTGCAAGCTCGTATGCATAGCGTATAACCCGCTCGCAACCTTTGCGTGAGAACACTCCGACCTGAATTACAACCTCGTTCTCCTTTCCCTTGAAGAGCCAGCTGCCGCTTCCTGCATA
>JAZLCV010000208.1:0-6588 GCA_045614365.1 Eubacteriales bacterium
ACATATGGCGAGAATACATATTACGAGAGCATTGAAATAACGGCGTATGATGACACGAAGTTTCTCGGTGCAGTTTTCGAAATCTCCGAAGAATTATACGTTCGTGAAACGGCAAAAATTGATTTTTACGCTGCTATGGGAAGCGGAAACAAAGTTCGCTCGATGCAAAATGTAAAGTATGAATATTCTCAGCCCGGAATTGTGGAGGTGTTGGAAAGCGGCGTGGTAAACGCTTTGTCCGAAGGAACGGTATGCGTTACGGCAAGCGGAACTTTCCGTGGAATTCCGGTTTCAGATTCTGTGGACGTTACGGTAACTCTTCACGATGGTAAGCAGGGGCCGACTATTTACACAGAAGAAATGAGAAATGCTGCGCTTTTGAATATCAAGAAATATCCATGGGCAAAAGACACAATGAAAAGTGCAACGGAGTCCGGCGAATATTATATTGATAGTTTGAATGTAATTCTCAGCCAGCTTTCAAACGATGGATGGCCGCGCAGCCGCCAGATGGGCCTGAGAGATGATCCAACATATAATGTCTGCAAATATTGCGCCTCAGACGTTGCCGGACAGTACGGCTACAATGGCTCCGGTGGATGGGATATTGATATGATAAACCGTCCGTTCAAGGTGCAGTGCCCGGACTGTAAACGTCTTTTCCCGAGCAACAATTTTGAAGGCTTTTTTAAGCTTGGTTTTGACGAAAACGGAATCTGGAGCCGACAGACGGCGCTTGATGCTCATCGCGCAATGCTGATAGAAAAAGGACTTCTTACCGACAACGGAGAGGAAGCGCCTACAGAAGAAAGGTCAGATGCGTGGTATAAGTATTACGGCTACGGCGTAGAGGGGGGATATCTCTATAACGAGCTTTATGAGGAACTCTGGAAGGAAAACAGCGAAGCTCGCAACATTGACCCGCGTACGGGCGATACGGTAGATGGTCTGCGCTGGGGTGTTGACGATAGCCACGGTTATTATCCCGGAAGAAAAGCAGGAAACGTTGATGAAAATCACTGCTACATTCCGTATTACACATATTTTATGTCTTCGCAGGTGAAAGTCGCAATAGCGAGCATTGCAACAGCGTATCTTTACACCGGAGATATGAAGTACGGAAGAGCGGGCGCAATACTCCTTGACCGCTTTGCAGATATTTATCCATCTTATGACATTTACCAGTACAAGAAGAAAATTAACTGGATGGTAACTGACGGTGGGTCTAATTATGGAAAAATACTGGGGCAGATAAGCGACTGCGAATTTGCGACCAGTCTTGCGGAATCATGCGATATGCTTTATCCCGCACTTAATGATGCTGAGCTTATAAACTACCTTGCGGCAAAAGATCCGGAAAAATTTAGCTCTGTGAAAATCTGGGAAAACTGGGAAAACGGAATTCTCAAAGAAATTTTCAAGGGTGCAAAGACCGGTCAGATAAGAGGTAACTTCGGGTCTGAGCACGAAGCTGTTGCTACTGCGGCAATTGCAATTGATAAAGAACCGGAAACCTCGGAAATGATAAAATGGTTATATGCCGCAAATACCGGTGATGTTAAGCAAAATATAGAAGGTGGAGAACTTGGGCTTTCGCTGATAAATAATGTCGACCGTGACGGAATGTGTAATGAGGCATCACCTTATTATCTTCTGAATATGTGGCTCTCAACGCTTTATCCTACCGCAGAGAGGCTTGCGCTTTATAAAGGTAAAGAGGACTATAACCTCTATGAAAATCCAAAGTTTGTGAAGCTCTTTACATGCGTGCCGTCAATGGTTCTTACCGAATCGCATATCGTGCAGATAGGAGATACCGGCGCAACCGCAGGTCTTGAATTCATCGGCGGAAAGGATTTGTTCATTGAGGCATTCGAGAATCTTAAGAACACACCATATGCTGAAAAAATTGCAAGATATCTGTGGCTTATCAATGGAAAGACGAGCGAGGGCCTCCGCTACGGAATATTTGAAGAAAATCCCGAAAGCCTTGCAGATGAGATTGATGCACTTGTTCAGGACGAAAAAACGGCAGAAAGCGAAATGATGGCAGGCTTTGGCTTTGCAGTGCTTCGCGCGGGTAAGAACTACACATCAGCAAGCTCTGCAACGGCGAACAACAACCAGCGCGATTTCTGGATGTATTTCGGAAGAAACGGTGCAAACGCCGCTCACGGCCACTTTGATACGCTGAATATCGGAATTGAAGCATTTGGTCTTAACCTTTCGCCGGATATCGGTTACCCTGCAAACACCGGAAGCGACCCGCAGAGACTCCAGTGGGTAAGTAGAGAATTATCTCACAACACCGTTATGGTAAACGAATCGGGCGGCGAAAACTTTGTGTCCGGTACGCCCCTCCACTATGACAACACGGAAAACGTCAAGCTTATAGACGTTGATGCTTCAAAGGTTTATAAAGATACGGAAACCTTCCGCCGCAGTGTTGTTATGATAAAGGTAAATGACGATGTCTCTTACGGAATAGATTTCTTCCGTGTAAACGGCGGAAACACCCACACCTTCAGCTTCCACGCCCAGTCCGAAAAGGCAGAAGCAATAGATGGAGTTTCCTTCACACAGGATCCCGTAGTGCAGGATGCAGACGGCAAGGACATCAAGGGCTCTTATGCAGGTGCCGATGTTCCGTATAGACAGGACCCGCAAACCGGACAGAACACTCTTGCATATCCGCGCGGATATACGTGGATGTATGATGTCCGTCGCGATAAGTCTCCGGGCGATAACTTCACGGTTGACTTTGCGATAACCGACTACCGCAAGGCAATTGCGGATAACAAGAACATCCATCTCCGCGTGACTCAGATTAATAACTTTGAGCCTGATGAGGTGGCGCTCACAAAGGGCGCAGTTCCGGCAAGAAGCCAGAACAAGGCGATGCCTGAAGGTCTTGAATATATGATTGTTCAGCGTCGCGGTGAAAACCTCGACAGCCTTTTCACAACGGTATATGAGCCGTATCGTAGAACACGTTATATCGAAGGCATAGAACAGCTTCCGGTAGATGATGTTCCCGAAACGGATACCACCGTAAAGGCGGTTAAGGTAACGCACAGCGGTGGGGAACGGATAGACTACATCGTATACTCAACCGACAATTCAAAGACTTACACCGTGCGCGATACGGACGGAAGCGTGGCTCTTACATTCCGTGGTTTTGTTGGAGTGGTAACCAAGAACGCAGAGGGCGCGGTTACATATCGCTATGTGAATGACGGCGATGAAATTTCCGGAACAAGCGGAAAAGCTGCTTCATACACCGGCCGCGTAACAGGCTTTGAAAAAGAACTCGGCTTTAATAACTATATTGATGTTGAGTTTGAAGGAAATCCCGACCTTTCGGATATCGAAGGAAGATACATCAATGTAGCAAACAATGCGACTTTCAACGGCGCATATCTTATAAAGTCTGTAACCGATAATCGCGAGCAAGATGCAGACGAAGACGGAGAAAAAGACGGAACGGTGCGTCTTGATATAGGTGATTGTACTCTTATCAACAGCTACTGGGATTCAACCGCACCCGAAAAAGGCTATAACTTCAACATCAGGGAAGATCAAACCTTCGTTATCCCTACATCGTTTGAGGAGGACTTCTCGCCGATATTTGATGATGTTTCAAATAACATCACCACATCGGCAGGAAGCTCGGTAAGCGTAACGGTAAACGCAGAAAGCCCGATAACGGAGAATGCGCCGACAATTACGTACATCGGCACAACGCTCCCGCGTGGTGCAAGCGTTGATTCGTCAACCGGAACGGTAACGTGGAAGCCGGATGCATCACAGATAGGTGAAAACCACTTCGCAATCACTGCACGCGATGCCGACGGCCGAGAAGAAACAAAACACTTTACAATAACAGTCTACGGCTCAACTACCGGAAGCTCATCCTCGAATAAAGCGGAAGAAACCGATAAAACAGAAACGCCGTCCACAGATACACCCGCCGGTGGCGGAGGAGGTGAAGGCGGTGGTGCAGCACCGACCGATAAACCGGATGATGAAGCAAATCTCGATGAAACCGACACATCCGATGAAATGGATAACGTTGATGATACCGCACCCGACGTGTTGGGTGAAACGGATAGTATCCGTTCCACAGACCTCGGTAACCACGTATGGGCAGCGGACGCGATAAACACACTCGCAGAAGCAGGAATAATAAAGGGTACATCGGAAGAGAACTTCTCACCGGCAAACAACATCACCCGCGCAGACTTTGCATTGCTCCTCGTTCGCGCATTCAAGCTTACGAGCGATAATACAGAGAATTTCGCAGATGTAACAGCCGACGATTACTTTGCAACCGAGCTTGCAATAGCGCGTAACAATGGTATTATCGGTGGCATTGGTGATAACAAATTCGCACCACGTAACTCCATCACCCGTCAGGATATGATGGTAATCGTCTATAGAGCATTGCAAAAGCTCAATGTAGGGTTCGGCATTTATAACGAACCGGAAAATGCGGACTTCGCCACCGTTGCACCTTATGCACGTGACGCTGTATCCGCTCTCATCGGCGCAGGTCTCGTTAATGGTAAGAACGGCAATATCGCTCCGATGGATTATACAACCCGCGCAGAAGTTGCAGTGCTTATCAAGAGAATTTTGGATTATACGAAAAATAATTTAAAATAAGAACGTTCTTATTAAGGAATGCCGCCTTAAGCGCCAAGCGGTTATAAATTACAGCGAAATCGCAGGAAAGACGGCGTGGGCAAAACTTTATTTTGCCGTTTACGCAAGTCTCTGCGATGAGTGCGATAATTTATCCGGTGCGCGCACAGCGGCAAAAGCGTGGGGATCCAAAGGGGTTCGCAAGAGGACCCCTTTGCAAGACTCCCGCCCCGGTAGGGCAAAAACATTTAACGCATATATACCAAACTTAAATTTGAAAGGGGTGATGAAAAATGTTAAAAGCAGGTTTTGCGCGCGTGGATATCACGCCACCGCTCGGCACTACTCTTGCAGGATATTTTGAAATACGCCACGCCGACAATGTTCTCGATCCGCTTCTCGCAACCGCAGTTGCGTTTGATGACGGAGAAAAGCGCGCTGTGATTATCAGCATCGATAATCTCGGCATTGTCCGCAGTATGACGGATAAATACCGCGCTGAAATTGCAAAGGCGTGCGGAATGGAGAAGGAAGGCGTTTTTCTCGCTTGTACGCATATTCACACAGGTCCGCGTATGGGTGTGTGGAATGGTGACACGGTTTTTGAGCCGGAATACGCTGATTTTCTGGGCAAAAAATTGTGTAGTGCAGCATGTCTTGCTCTTCTCGACCTTGCACCGGCAGCTCTCTCATACACACGCGGAGAAGCAAAGGATGTTTCGTTTATCCGCCGCTATAGAATGCGTGACGGCTCGGCAAAAACCAATCCGGGATGGCGGAACCCCGATATCGTTGCTCCGATAGGAAGGGCGGATGAAACGGCACAGCTTCTTGTTATAAAGCGCGAAGGAAAGCCGGAAATCGGTATTGTCAATTTCCAGGTACATCCCGACGTTATCGGCGGTTGCGGAGTTTCTGCGGACTATCCGAAGTTCGTCCGCGATACATACGAAAAGCTGATTGACAATTCTCTCTGCATGTTCATAAATGGTGCACAGGGCGACAGCAACCACTTTGACTTAACTCTCGGTGAGGATAAATGCCGCAGCGGCTATGAGCGTGCGCGGTATATGGGACGGAAAATTGCAATGTCCGTTGTTGCAAACTACGAGCTTTGCGAAAAGCTTATAGGCGATAAAATATTCTTTGCGGAGAAAGATGTGGTTGTAAAATACAATTGCGGAGCACCGGAGGAAATTCCGGAGGCAAAGCGCATCAATGAAGAATATATGCGCACGCATGATCCGAAAAGCATACCGGGAATTATCGGCAATCCGTATTGGGCAGTTGCAAAGGCAGGGCGCATTATGGCGATTAAAGCGCTCGGCAAAGAAAGAAAACTCGGAATATCCGCAATCGCCATTGGTGATGCAGTTTTCGCAGGTTTTCCCGGCGAGCCGTTCACCGAAGCGGGATTTATCGTGAAAGAAAAATCACGCTTTGCGCTCACGATTCCCGCGTGTTGTGCAAATGGTTTTGAGGGGTATTACCCTACAGAAACTGCGTATGATGAGGAAGGCTACGAGGCAAGCGCGGCAAGATACGAAAAAGGAACTGCCGAAAAGCTTGCAAACGAGCTTGCAAATCTCATCAATACGTTTAAATAAAAAAATATAAAAATGGAGGAAAAAACAATGAAAAAATTCTTATCAATCATCCTCGCAACAGCAGTTCTTATTTCTCTTGTTCCGGCAGTATTCGCCGACGGAACAACCAATTCGCATGTGGAAGAATATGATTTCACAGCCGATACGACTACCCATTTGGTTTCGGTAAACAATGGGGCAAACTATTATTCGTACCCGATAGGAGAAAGCACATACTATATCCTTAATGACTTCCATAAATTCTACACCGCGCAAAACTGGAGATGGCTTGCCACCAGCGATGAAATAATAGCAAAAGGTGTAAAGTCACAAAATGTTTTCCGTGTATACAAAAGCG
>JAZLCV010000209.1:0-4805 GCA_045614365.1 Eubacteriales bacterium
ATCATCATCGCGGCAACAAACCGTCCGGATATTCTTGATCCTGCGCTTATGCGTCCGGGACGCTTTGACCGTCAGGTCTATGTCGGACTTCCGGATATGAATGACCGTGAAAAGGTTCTTGAAATCCATGCTAAGTCGAAAAAACTCGGGAGCAGCGTGAATCTTAAAAATGTTGCGCGTTCCACAAGCGGTTTCACTCCGGCTGATCTTGAAAATCTCCTTAACGAAGCGGCTCTTCTCGCTGCACGCCGCGGAGATAAGAGTCTTACGCAGGAAGATATCGAAAACTCTATGCTTAAGATAATTGCAGGTCCGGCAAAGAAGAGCAGGGTAAGAAGTGAACATGTGAATAAGCTTGTCGCATACCACGAGGCCGGGCATGCTATCGCTATGAAGTTCCTTCCCACCCAGGATCCGGTGCATCATATATCCATTATCCCGCGCGGTATGGCAAACGGATACACAATTTCTCTTCCGCGTGAGGATGTTTACTCCGTATCGAAAACGGATATGAACGAACAGATTGTATCGCTTCTTGGCGGACGTGTTGCAGAACAGCTTGTGCTCGAGGATATTTCAACGGGTGCATCAAACGATATTCAGCGTGCATCATCCATTGCGCGTGATATGGTAACAAAATACGGTATGAGTGACCGTCTCGGACCGATAAGTTATGCTTCAGAGAATCAGGAAGTATTCTTAGGGCGTGACTTTGCTGAAAAGCGTGCATATTCAGAGGAAATCGCAGGTGCGATTGATGAAGAAGTACGCTCAATTGTCGATGCTGCATACAAGCGCTGTGAGACAATTCTTTCCGATAATATGGATAAGCTCCACGAGGTTGCAAAGGCGCTTCTTGACCATGAAACAATGGAGGCAGAAGAATTTTATGCAATCTTCGGTGAAAGCGTTCCCGCACGTGCGGAAACAGAAGGGAAAACCGTTGCTCCTGAAGTTGCGCCCGAACCTGAAGAAAAAGAAGAATAGTTTTTAGTGGATAGGGAAAAACTTCGGAATGGACAAAACAAACCCGAAGTAGTACATGAGTACGTCAAGCGGTTTGTTTTGTACGTAGTAAAAGACATTATAATTTAAGAACACTCGGGTATTCCCGAGTGTTCTTCTCTATAAACAAGTATTCTCATTGTTAGGGGATATGTTTGCGCTCCGGAGCTTTTTAACATCCTCTATTTTATTTCTTCAAACTTTTTAATCCATTCGCGGGCAATAAGCATGTGTCCTGCTGCGTTCGGGTGGACACCGTCTATAAGCCAGTACTCACGGTTTTCCGGATTGTATACTGCATCAAGCTTTTCCTGAAGCGGGATGAAGGGAAGATTGAGTTTTTCCGCAATACGCTTTACGGCCTTTGCTTTTTCTTCAACATCTGCGCGGAATTCGGCATAGATATCTCCGCGGTTTTCCGTTGCATCGGTAGAGTTTCCTTTTAAGAGGAACGGCTCTAAAAGCATAATCTTTATATCCGGAAGCTCTTCGATGATTTCTTCGAGGAGCATTGTGTATATCTTTTCAAATTTCTCTGTTGCAACGCCGTTTCCTGAGGAAAACTCGTGCCATACATCATTAACACCGATAAGAAGGCTCATGTAATCCGGCTTAAGGTTTATAATGTCCGCTTTCATACGTGCATAAACATCAACAATTCTGTTACCGGAAATACCGCGGTTGAGAAAGCAGTATTGCTCAGGATAATCAAGGCCGAGGCTTCCTGCAACCATAGTTGCGTATCCTCGTCCCATTCTATGGTCACTATCGCGTGCGCGGCCTGCATCCGTTATTGAATCTCCCTGAAAAAGAATAAGCTTTGACATATATATATTACCTCGTTTCTTTTTTGTTCAGTTTATTTTACATCAAATAAAAAACAAAGTCAATATAATTAAAAAAATAACAAGAAAAGTAATGGAAAGAGAGAAAATTTGATAAAATCACACCGTGACATCACAGTTGTCGCGGTGTGATTTTTGCTTTTCGTTGCCAGAGAAGAAACCTCTCATATTCGCGAAGTTTTAATAATTCTTCCCGTGTAAGGCTTGTGCTTTGCTTTGTCTGTTCATAGGCAGGGTCTACATCTGAAAGGCCGAGAAGATAATCAGATGAGATTTTGTACCTCTTGCAGATTACAACAAGCATTTCATGGCTTGGTGCGCTCTTTTCCTGCTCCCATGTCCGTACCGTTGAAAGAGAAACTCCAAGGCTGTCTGCGAGATCAGCCTGAGTTTCACCGTGATCTTTTCTTGCTTCTGCCAATCGCTCTCCAATCATTCGTACACCACCTTTAACTTTACTTTTATAGTATATAACAGAATTATTACAATCATTAAAAAATAATAAAGTTATTGATATCTGAGGAAAAGTGTGATATAATTGTTGTTACTATGTAGGGGTTAGTAATAAGATTATTAGGATAAAAGCTTGCTTCAGACAAGAATGCGTGAAGGGGAACATGCGTTTTTGTGTACTTGTAAGATTAAAATGAAGGTGAAATAAAGTGAAACTGTCTAAAATTATAAATAAATTTAAGATTTTGGCGCTTGCAATGGCTGTGATGCTGATGCTCACGGTCTCTGTTTTTGCAAGCGCTAATGTGTTGTCCTTGTACAAAAATAAGGAAACCGATAACGCGAAGTTCAGGTTCGAGGATAAGCTTCCGGGCGATGAGGAAACAAAGGATTATTGCGTGCAAGTTTCCTATGACGGAACGATTACCGTTCACTTTAAGGTGGATAAGATCAGCTGTAATTCGGTAGAGCATCCTCTTTCGGATGTTCTTTGGTGCGAGGTAAGCATTGACGGGAAAAGCGTACGTTCAGGATTACTTAAAGATATAAAAGATATCCCGTATACGATCACCGGAGTTAAAAAAACTCAGGATATAGATTATAAAATCAAAGTGTGGCTCGACACAAGCGTAGGAAACGACTATCAGGCTAAAAAGCTTACTGCTGACTTTGTCTGGTGGGTAGAGCTTGAAGACGACGATGATGACGGCGGATCCGGGGGAGGCGGTGGCGGCGGAATGCCGTCCGGTCCCGACACTCCCGTAAATCCGCCTGTTAACCCGGATGCACCCGACGTTCCGGACAATCCCGACAATCCCGATATACCGGATTTGCCGGTCGATCCAAATGATCCTGATAACCCCGATTCTCCGGACACACCCGGCACACCCGGCTCGGACATTGCAGATCCGGATGCACCGGGAACGGTACCCGGTGATGAATCCGCTTTACCGGATGACGCACCCGGAAAGCCGGCAACGGATGAGCCACAAAAGCCGACGGGTGAGCTTATAAAGCCGCCGAACACAGGTGACTTTAAGCACCCGTTGATTTACATAATAGGAATCTGCGTGGCAACGTTAATTCTTTTCATTCTTATTTTCGTAAGAAAGAAAACGAAGAACGAATCGAACAGAACCATACGCCGCCTTATGATAGCGCTTACAGCAGTGGTTATCCTCGCAATTTGTCTGTGCGTAACCACATTTGCACTTCTCTATTATTCAGTGGTAGTAGATGAAAACGTATTCAGCACGGGAACGGTAAAGATAAATTTAAACGATGAAAAGCCGATAATAAAAGCGGATGAATTTCTTTTCGAGCCGGGAATGACGGTAAGAAAAAGATTCTTTATTGAAAACGAAAGCTCTGACGATGTTTACTACAAAATCTATTTCGAAAATGTAGACGGAGACCTTGCCGATGCTCTTGATGTAACAATCAGCTATGAGGATGACAGTGAGGTTCTCTATCACGGAAAGGCACGAAATCTGAAGCTTGAAAATTCGGATGTGGAAAGTGAAATACTTCATTACGGCGAAACGCGGTGGCTTTACGCAACCTTCCATTTTCCGGAGGACTGCGGAAACTCTTTTCAGAATGCATTTCTTCAGTTTGATATGTCTGCAACCGCAACACAAGTGCGCAATAATCCCCAAAGGGAATTTTAAAATAAAGGCGTGAGGGAAAGAAACCTCGCAGATTAAGGAGGAAAAATATGAGAAAAACACTGAACATCATCAAAAACATACTTGTATGGACTATCTTTGCGATAGCGGCGTTTATGATGGTATTCACAATCATCTCCGTCAACACATTCGACCAGAACAACCGTAGCCTTTTCGGCTATAAGGCGTTCACGGTACGGACGGACTCAATGAAAGCGACAGACTTCGACGCAGGAGACCTTGTCTTTACAAAGACGGTTGACCCTGCAACGCTCGTTGAGGGCGACATTATTGCGTTTATCTCGCAGGACGATGAATTCTACGGCGAAACGATAACGCATAAAATCCGCGCAAAAACCGTTGATGCAAACGGAAACGATGCTTTTATCACCTACGGTACAACGACCGGTGATGACGATAAGGTTCCGGTTGCTCACGCATTCGTTCTCGGTAAGTACGTCGGGAAAATCCCGAACGTCGGAACGTTCTTCTTATTCCTCAAGCAGCCTATCGGCTACATAATCTGCATCTTCGTTCCGTTTTTGCTTCTTATTCTGTATCAGGGAATCGTCTGCATCCAGCTCTTCCGCAGATACAAGAGGGAACAGATGATGGAGCTTGAAGCAGAAAAGGAAAAGATAGACGAAGAGCGCCGCGCAGCTGCCGAGATGATGAAAGAACTTCAGGAGCTTAAGGCACAGCTTGCAGCAAAGAATGAGCAGATGATCGAACAGTAAAGTATATACAGCAAAGGCTGTTTATATATATTCGTCTGACAAAAATAAATTATTAGGAGGGAAAACAAAATGACGAATAGCAAATCAACAAGGGGAGC
>JAZLCV010000210.1:0-28108 GCA_045614365.1 Eubacteriales bacterium
GGCGATATGACATGGGTTAAGTTCATGGGTATCGACGATAAAGGCAGAACAAACTTCTCACGTAAGGATGCTTACAACGACCTTGCAAAGCGCGAAGCGGAAGAGAAAAAAGAAGATTAATCGAATCGAGGTCTTCCGAAAATCGGAAGACCTCGATTTTTTCTGGATTTTTGTGGCTTTTTTACATATTCTTATCAAATTTTTTATGTTATACTATTTTTTTATGTTATACTATAATAAACACTTTTAAAAAGGAGGCAAAGATAATGTCATTTTCATATCAGGCAGCGGTGGATAAATACCGCAAGCTCATCCTCGACGCCGAGGATTATATCTGGGCAAATCCCGAAACGGGGTATCGCGAAGTGAAAACGTCAAAATATATGGAGGATGCGTTTGAGTCATTGGGCTATGAGCTTGTTCGCGCGGGCAACATCCCCGGTTTTTACACAGTAATTGACACCGGCAGAGAAGGCCCCGAGGTGCTCATCCTCGGTGAGCTTGACTCTCTCATCTGCGCCGACCACCCCGATGCAGATAAGGAAACTGGTGCCGTTCACTGTTGCGGTCACAGTGCACAGTGCGCTGCTCTCCTTGGCATTGCGGCGGCACTGAAAGAGCCGGGTGCGCTTGATAATCTCTGCGGTCGCATACGTCTCTGCGCAGTTCCGGCAGAGGAGCTTATCGAAATTGAATTCCGCAAAGAGCTTGTAAAAGAAGGTATCATCCGTTACTTCGGCGGCAAAACGGAATTTCTTTACCGCGGATATTTTGACGATGTTGATATCGCTTTCATGGTTCATACAACTACCGGCGAAAGATTTGCTTCTCAGACCGGTGCAATCGGATGTATGTCTAAAAGAATAATATACAAAGGCGTTTCCGCACACGCCGGCGGTTCTCCGTGGGACGGCGTCAATGCACTGTATGCCGCAAATCTCGGTCTCTCGGCAATAAATTCTATCCGCGAAACCTTCAAGGAGGCAGACAGAATCCGCGTTCACCCCATCATAACAAGCGGTGGAAACGCAGTAAATGCAATTCCGGATAAAGTTGTGCTTGAAAGCTATATCCGCGGCAACACGTTTGAAGCTATTCACGACGCGAATGAAAAAGTAAACCGTGCACTCTGCGGCGCAGCACTCTCCCTCGGCGCAAATATAGATATTCAGGACACCCCCGGCTATGCTCCGCTCACGAACGCTCCGGCAATGATTGACCTTGTGCGCGATGCTGCTGCAAAGATCCCGGATATTCCGTATATACACAAAGAATTCATCGGCACCGGTTGCACGGATATGGGCGACCTTTCCTGCGTGATGCCGGCAATTCACCCGTATGCACCGGGCGCAACAGGCACAAGCCACGGCTCGGATTATAAAATTGCAAATTCTGAGCTTGCGTGCGTTGCCTCTGCAAAGTGGCAGCTTGAAATGCTTTCGCTTCTCCTCTCCGATAACGCAAAGCGCGCAAAGGAGATTATAGACGGCTTTACTCCCGCCTTTGCATCAAAAGAAGAATATTTTGCTTGCATTGATTCTTTCACCCGCTCCGGTGACCGTATCACATACGTCGAGAGCGGTGCAAGCATAGACCTTTAAAACACTGACAAAAATCAGCCTTCCTGCATATAATGCTTAAGGAGGCTGATTTTTTTGGAATATAACAGACTTTATGCGGTGCGCTATGCCCGACGGTGGGCATACCAACGCAATCCCGCGTATTACAACTTTGACGAAATAGGCGGCGACTGCACAAACTTCGTGTCCCAATGCGTGTACGCAGGCTCCGGTGTTATGAACTTCACTCCTGACACCGGTTGGTATTACATCTCGCCTGATATGAGGGCACCCGCATGGACGAGCGTGCGTTTTTTCTACGACTTCATGACAACAAACGAAGGCCCCGGACCCTATGGTTATGAGGCAGAGCTTTCCGAAGCACGTCCCGGTGATGTAATGCAATTTGCTTACGGCGGAAACGAGGACTTCACACACACTCTTCTTGTCGTCGGCACCGGAAGAAACCCAAACCCTCAAAACATACTTCTCGCCGCGCATACTCGCGATGCTTTTGCCCGTCGTATGAGCACATACAATTACACAAACGCACGGCTTATCCATATCGAAGCCGTGCGCGAACCGTAAAATATTTTATTTCCTATCCTAAATATTTATTCAGATAATACGCCTTGGTGCTCGCTTTCTTTGCCTTATACTCATCCCAGAGTGCCGTGATTTCTGCAGTGCTTTCTCCCGCCTCGGCAGCCTGTGCCTTGTATTTTGCAATAATCCCCTTAACCTTTCCGTCTATCTCACCCTCAAGAGATAAGCATCTGCTGACTCCCGAAATTATCATCTCTCGCTTTTTCCTGCTCGTTCTCTGCTCTTTGGGCAATGCTCGCCACTCGGCAAGCACCTCATTTTTCATCCCGCCCACGCGTGAGACAAGAGAACTCTCACACGCATACAGCTCTTCCCTGCATCTTTTAAGATATGATTTCCCCTCTTCTTGCGTAATTTCCGCATCCCGTGTCTCTGCCGTTGCGGGGGCACGGGAGCTTCTTTTTACGCTTTTTTCTGCACCTGAAATATCTTCCCTATCGCCATCCGGCAAATCGTTCTCTTTCTCAGTCCCTGAAAACCCAGGGATCTCCAACACTTCCATTCCCGACGGGGCAACACCGTTTTCTCCGTCTGCCGCTATGTACATATATACTGCACGTATATTTTCCCTCTGCCACACGCAAAATGCCGCCGCAACGATCACGATAAAAGCAATAACTGCAAAAAACACCTTTACACCTTTCTTCATACGTCAATAACCCCTCTCTTTTATAATTTTTATTTTACCAAAACACCTCTTCCCGGTCAACTGTATTTTGCCAACAAACGTGTTTTCTGTGCAAGCCAGTAAATTCTTGCACTTTAACCGTTTCGCATCGTATGATATATTCTGGTTGAAAAAATATATTAATTATGATATAATTATTGAAAATAAACTCAAGGTGGGTTCCTGTATGGAGTATTCTGTCGGCACACATGTGTTTGGTGATTGGGAGATTATCTCTGAAATCGGTGAAGGTTCATACGGAAATGTATATGAACTCCAAAAAACAAACTTTGGTGTCACTGCAAAATCAGCATTAAAGGTTATTCGCGTTCCCCGCTCTGTTTCTGAGCTTAAAGAAGCTTTAAGCGAGGGTATGGATGAGAAATCGGTTACTACTTACTTTGAAGGAATTGTAGAACAGTTCGTTCATGAAATTGCCGTTATGTCAGAGCTCAAGAGCCATCCCAACATTGTTTCCTGCGAGGATTACGTCGTTATCCCTCATGAAGGCAGTATCGGGTGGGATATTCTCATAAGAATGGAGCTTCTGTGCTCTCTTTCCGACTATCAAAACACGCATACGCTTGATGAGGCCAGCGTCAGAAAGTTAGCCTGTGATATCTGCAAGGCCTTGATCTTTTGCCAGAAAAAGGGGCTTATTCACCGTGATATAAAACCCGGAAATATCTTTGTTGATTCTAACGGCAACTTCAAGCTCGGAGATTTCGGTGTCGCAAGGACTGCAGAAAAAACAGTCGGCGCAATGAGTAAGCAAGGAACAGAGAATTATATGGCACCTGAGGTTTACTTGGGTAACCCCTACGGTGCAAGCGCAGATATATATTCCCTCGGTATTATGCTTTATCGCCTTATGAATTCAAACCGCCTTCCCTTTTATCCGATGCCACCCGAACCGATACGCTTATCGGATAGGGAAAACGCTTTAATCCGAAGAATGAAAGGTGAAGAGTTCCCCTTTCCCGCTTCAGCGAGCGAAGCTTTCACGCATATAATATTAAAAGCATGCGCATACAATTCTTCCGAGCGCTATCGCACGGCTGCCGAGATGCTGACAGCCTTGGGAGATGAGGAAAAAACGACACTGGGAAACGCACCCGAACAGGAAAACAATTTCACGTATGAAGAAAAAACCTTCAGTCCGTTCGGCAGCTTTTCAGCGAAGGATGAAGGCTCCGATACCGGAGATGGAACTTACAGCTCCATTTCCTCTTTTCCGGAAAACGAATCTCCCCGCGGAGATGTCCGGGATAAAACCTTCAGTCCGTTCGGACAGACATACACTCAGACACAGAATTCATTTGAAAAAGATATTTTCGAAAACGATAAAGAAGACATTCTTTCTTTTTGGAAAACAAATCTTTCCTCGGTATGGGCTCCCGATAAAAAAGACGTAAGATGGAAAACATATTTCACCCCACAGATACCTCTTCAGATATGCTCAAATGCTATTTTCAATATCGCAAAGAATTCAATTGTCAAATCCGATATATTGGCAATTCTTGACTGCTCTGATGATATCTCTGCTCCCTGCAGCTCAGGCGTCCTGATAACTGCGGATAAAATCTACCTGCAGCTCGGTATGGGTCTGATAAGCGGAGTTCGTCATCCGGAAGCAAATGTAGGTATCATTGATATAAAAACATTCAACAGCTTCAGCACTGAAGAAAAAAGACTTCTGTTCGGAAAATATAAAATACTCAACTGGAAAACAGAAGACTCAACAGCTCATTCGTATACTTCCCACGCAAGCTATAAAATACGTTACGAAATTCTTATGAAGCTTATCATTCAGCTCAGAGAATTAATAAATTAAAATTCCGGAGGATAAAAAAATGGATTACAACACGAATAACACAAACGAAAACACAACAGCAGCACAGATTCAGGAAGAGGAAATGCCGGCACCTCAGATATCAATGTTTGCAGATAAGAAAGAGACCACGATAAATACCATACTCAGCGCTGCATTACTTGTCGCATGCATTCTGGAAATATTCATTCTGCAGATCATTCTTCTCCCGATAGTTATTTACAGACTTTACAGAATGTTCAAAAAACAGGGCGGTTTTAAAAAAAAGTAAGCTTTTATCTGGAGAAATAAGCATATGGACGCAATATTGCGCATAATGTACCATAACAGAATATCCGACTATGACCTCTTAGCCGATAAGCTCATATCCGAAGGGGTCTTTTCGGCGTTTCCAAGCGAAGGGAAATGGTGTTTTTCTTCAAGTCTCCCTGTTATACACAACGGAAGAACGGTATCGCAAGGACAACTTGCAATCAATGATATGATTGTTGTTGACAGAGAAAAACGTATTGCTGCGCTTGTTTTAAAAAAAATCCCAGAAAGCCGTATCGGTGTTAAGCTTTCTCATGGTCTCAGTATCGGCAGAAGCTCCGATAACGGATTCGAGCTTTCCGACAGGCTTGTTTCATCCTATCATTGTTCTTTTGAAATATCGGGCAATGATGTATGGTTATGCGATTTGAACAGCAGTAACGGAACGTATGTAAACGATAAACGGATAAGCCGGATAAAGCTTTCTCTCGGCGATGTTATAAAAGTGGGTAGCTATACGTTCCTTTTTAACGGCAATATTATTATCATTAACGCTGACGGTGCGGTTTCACTGCATACGGATATAATAAGCGTGTCGGAGCAGATGCAGAAAACAGAGAAGGAATATCCGTATTTTTCACCCGCTCCACGTATTATCCCCGAGCTTCCTCCACTTAACATTACAATAGAGTCTGCACCTAATATAGGAGAAAACCCAAGCTTTGGTATGCCGGGACTTGCGCTTTCTGCCCAACTTATTGCCGTAAGCCTTGGTATGCAGGCCTTGCGCTTTGCGCTTTCTAAGCATAAGCACTCAAAGCAGGAAAGTCAGCGCACGGAAATTTATGCAAATTATCTGACTCAAATTGAGGCTCGGCTTGCAGAGCATGCCAAGCTCCAGAGAACGCGTTCTCTCAGGCTTCACCCGTCTCTCGGCGAATGTCTGCTTAAACCCACGGGAAAGCTCGACGGACTTTGGGAACGGCATTTATCGGATTCCGATTTTCTCACGGTGCGTCTGGGACTCGGAAATGTACCCGCCGCTGCAAGCATCTCCGTTCCGCCAAGGCATATTCAGTTAAAAACTGACGAGCTTGATGAAGTTCCTTCTCAAATAGCAGAAAAGTATTCCACAGTTGCGAAATGTCCTGTCTTTTGCGATTTACTAAACGGCGGAAATCATGCACTTTCCGGTCCTCGCGAGCTTACGCTCCTGATGGCAAAAAGCTTTGCAACGCAGATAAGTGCATTGCATAATTATAACGATGTCAAAATCGTTGCGTTGTTCTCTGAAAAAGAAAAAAATGAATGGGAATGGATGCGTTGGCTTCCTCATTGTATGAGCAATGACCGTAATTCACGTTTTATGCTTTGCGGGAAAGATGACAGCCATATTTTTGAAGCACTAAACCGCATTGTCAAAGAACGGATCAACGGTCAGAATCAATGGCAATTCGGGAAACCTTCTCAAAATCTTCCACATTATGTATTTATAGTCGCAGATCCATCACTTCTTATGGGTTCTGATATCGGTACTGCACTTATGATGAACAGACCCGAGCTTGGAATCAGCGGCATATTCATAGGTTCGGGTATGAACGATTTTCCTCATAGCGTAAGGAGCTTCGTCGAGCTTTCGGGGTGTCCGGATAAGCTGAACATACAATACCGATGCGACGCCGAGCAGATTACCTTAAAAACCGATGAGCATATGTTCACACTTTCGTCATTTGATGATTTTGCCAGAAAAATGGCACCGATACGCTTGCCGGATTCAGGCACATCAGCACACAACCTGCCCTCTTCGATAACTTTATTTGAAGGCCTTGGAATAAAAAATTTAAAAGACCTCGATCTCGAAGATTACTGGAACACATCCGCCCCCGAAGAAACGCTTGCCGTTCCTATAGGAATTAAAGCAAACGGAGAAAAATTTCTTTTTGATATTCACCAGACGGTACACGGGCCTCACGGTCTTGTTGCGGGAGGAACAGGAAGTGGTAAATCTCAGATGGCACAAACATGGATCACCTCTATGGCTTTGCAGTTTTCTCCCGATGATGTAAACTTTGTCCTTGTTGATTTTAAGGGCGAGAGCTTGCTTTCCCCATTTGAAAAGTTGCCGCATCTTGCAGGCAGTATCTCAAACCTTGATAAAGACGTTGCAAGAAGCTTCGTAGCTCTCGAAAGCGAGCTTGAGAAGAGACAAAAGCTGCTCGCCGATTTTGGATGCAATGATATTATCGAGTATCTCAGAAAAAGAAGATCAAGTCCGTTTATGCCTAAAATGCCCTACCTAATTCTCGTTGTGGATGAATTTGCGGAATTTAAACTTCAGTTTCCTGATTTCACGCGTGCGCTTGATCATTTATATCGCGGCGGACGTTCGCTCGGCCTTTTCGTAGTTATTATGACTCAGGCTCCGTCCGGTATTGTTACCGATCAGATGAAGGCAAACGCAGCCTTCCGCTGGTGCCTATCGGTTAAATCGGAAGCCGATAGCCGCGAACTTTTGGGTACAACAGAAGCAACCTCTATCCGGAATCCCGGCAGAGCTTATGTGAAATCCGGCGATACATACGAGCTTATTCAATCCTTCTTTGCAGGTGCCCCGTTCGATAAAAAAACTGCCAAAAATGAAACTGCCTCGGGCACAGTATACTCTGTGTCTCTTAACGGAACACGTATGCGTTTTGAAGCATCATCGCCTAACATAATCAGACGATGTCGCGAAATTGACGCAGTTGTGAGCTATATAAATGAATATTGCAATGAAAATCATATCGAAGCAGCTACTCCGTTGTGGAAAAAAGAGTTGCCCGAAAAAATAGACCTTTTCTCCTTCAGTACACAGGGACTCCCATGGAACGATACCACCGGCTGGACAGGAAAGATAACAACAAGTCAAGGTCCTTGCGCCGTTGTCGGTCTTGTGGACGATCCTGCACATCAGGAACAGTTTGCATTGGTTCATGATTTTTGGAAAGACGGTCACCTTGCTGTTTATGGTATGCCTGTATCCGGAAAAACAACCATCTTGCAAACAGTCTGCTCATCGCTTGTAAACAAATACAGCCCAGATGATATATGGATTTATTCAATAGATATCGGCGGCTTTGGACTCCGTTCCCTGGAAACCTTCCCGCACGTCGGTATGGCGGCAGGTGACGATGAACCGGAAATAACCGATAAAATCATATCACTTCTTGAAAAGGAACTCGACAGACGTAAAAAGCTTTTCAGAAGCGTCGGAGCCGGAAGTCCCGGTGCATACGCCGAGGCAGTCGGCAAGGCTCTCCCAAGCATTATTATCCTTTCGGATAATTTAAATCAGGCATCAGCAGTGCTTCCGTCATTTAATTCATTTGCGGTGAAAATCGTTCGCGAAGGTGCGTCTTACGGGATATATCTTGTTTGTACCTTTACCGGTGCAATCGGCGCAAGCTATCAGATAACGCAGAATATAAAAAGTGTATATTCTCTTACCCTCGCCGATAAAACCGATTATAACGGAATAGTCGGAAGACCCGGAAATTCCGTCCCCGACGGCAGTAAAGGCTCCGGTTTAGTTAAAGCTATGCCTGTCCCGCTTCTTTTCCGCGCTGCTGTTTCACACGCAGAAATGAGCGATTCGAAGAGAATATCTGCCCTTCGCGCAAGCGCGGATGAGATGCGGAAAAGCTTTTCGGGAACACTTCCTCCGAAAGTGAAAAAACTGCCCGATAAAATTCCTTTCGGAACGGTTGACGGAAAACCGTTTGTACTCGGAGTTGGCACGGAATCCCTGTCAACGATATCCGTCGATGAAGAACAAAATGTGAGCTTGCTTATCAGCGATGGCTCAGGTGTTCGCAATGATATTTTCCGTTCATTCATCCGTCAGAAGACAGCACAGGAAAAATGCCGAATCTTTATGATAACATCATCTCCCGAAAAGTATTCGGATGTTTTAAACGGTCATACCGTTATCTCGGAACCAACAGAGCTTGACCGCGCAGTAATCCCAATAGCAGAACTTCTGCGTTCGCGCCAGAATGAGCTTCGCGAAAATCCTATGGCAAATTTCGAACCCGTTGAAATACTTATTGATAACTTATATAATACGATAAAACAGTGCAATCAAGATACTATTGCACGACTTGAGGTTTTCATCCGACTTGGAAAAAACCTCGGATTGTTTGTTTCGGCATCGGACACTGCTGAAAATATGGGCAAATGCCGCTTCTCCGGCGATATTCTCACCGCTACTATGCGCGAAGGCTCAATTCTTCTTGCCGGCGGTGCAATAAGCTCGCATCAGATTGCTGATGTGTATGCCTTACGCGATAAATATCCGCAGCCGTTGCAGGAAGACGAAGCGGTACTGATTAATCATTCTGGCGAAAGCATAAAATTAAAGCGAATGCTCGGGGAACAGGAGGCGAAAGAATATGAATCGCTGGGTTAAAGTTCATTATGGAGAATATGAACTGAACTATGAAACTTATTGTGAGATCAAAGGTGAAATACAAAAAGCCGCCGATGCCAGGCTGACATTGTGGGAAATCAGAAAACCCTTGTCGGAAAAGTTCACGAGTTTCGAGCCGGGAGATCACATACTCAAACGTGAGCTTATGGATAAGCTTGCAAAAGATACTCAAAGCGGAGGGCTCTGGACAGGTGATGATGCCGATTCTTTTTGTAAGAAAGTTTTTGAGCTTGTAAAGCGCTCCAAAGACGCAGATGAGTATTTATTGAAATGGATTGACCATGTTTTACTCAAAATTGACTCATATGAAGATCATTACCGCGAACAGCTGAAAAGATGTGAGGAAAAAATGGGCTTATTATCTCAAGCTCAGCTTTGGGTAGACGAAAATATTTTTTGAAATTCTTTTTATGAGGTGACGATGTGAAAAAAACAGAGATAAGCGAAAATGCATTTTTTGCACTCATAAATTTACTTCGTTGCAAGGATATCTTCTCATCCCAAGCTTTGGTGGGGAAACCTGATGATAACGCAACACTGTATCTTGCAGGGCGGAATGAGCTTTGCGATAAGAGATATATCGAGCTGTCCTTTGACGGAACTGTTTCACAGAGCCGTGAATTTAAAAGATTTGCATATAGCATAATAAATGCCAAAGCATCTATGCATTTCAACTTTGATGATAAAGAGCTGTATTATCTTCTTGCTCCGACCGAATTTGTTCGCGTTTTGAAAAATCAAAGTAAATATATTCTTGAACGCTGCAAAAGGCCCGACATTCCGTCTTTTATAAAGAAAAATGTGTATTGCGCAGAATCCGGCATTGTTGTGACAGTACGTGATAATGAAAAAAAGACAGCACAACTGCAGAACTCGCAAAAAAACAGTGAAGAAAGAGCGAAGGTTCTTGCGGAACATCTGTGCTTTTTTTTTGGAAAGGATGAAAACGATGCCTGAAACAGTTTTAATTACAATAAATTATAACGGTCAAGATGCAGATTTTGAGCTTCCGGCAAAGCTTCCGATAAAAATGTGGATTAATTCTTTGCACGCTGCAATGAAGATGAGTTTCCGGGGAATACACCTCGACGGAAAAAGCATTTTTCTCTCCGTTTCCGGCAAAAAACTCCCGCTTGATGCAACCTTTGAAGAATATGGTATTTTTGATGGAAGAAAGCTTCAATTACTTTTAGAAGAGATGTGAAAAAATGGCTTTAAACAAATGGGATGAGGAAACTGCAATAAAAAACAGAAATGCCGTTAATGCCGCATATGAGGCGCACCGGGAATGGTATAATGTTATAAGAAACAAAGTATATTATAACATTTTGGACGACTGGCTCAATGACAGCATAATGAACTGCATTTACGAAATGTATTCAAACACAACGAGCGATATGCTCAATCTTCGCGAAGCTCTTACCTCATACATCCGAGAATACAACGGTATGTTAGATGAAAACCAGGCACAGATGGATAACGTCAATACCGAAAACGATGTTTACGGCTCCCTCGGAGGTCTAATCGCTGCAGATATCGCCTATACCACTATGGGATACAACACCTCGGCTGCATATCAGTTCTATAATACAGGAATGAGTTTTTCCGAGGATTATAATGATTTATATAATTTCTTATCCTCTGATGAATACGAATGGGCGGAAGGTGCATTTGCTTTTTCCGAGTTATCCAATTATCTTGAGCATTACACGCATTTTCTGACCGGAACCCAGGATGAGCTTGCAAATGAATATCTTGAAAATTCGTTAGAGTCAGTGCTTTCCGATCTCCCCGGATATGAAGAAATAGATGCGGAAAACTTCCACCTTGTGGATTGGGGGGCTTTGGAAGAAAAGCTTGGCACCACCGGACTGGAAGATGCAATCAAGGCATTGATTAAGGCTATAAACGTTCTTAATGATGACAAACAGCTCGGTACGGGAGAATCAATGTCCGATGAGCTTATAAATGAAGCAATTGATGCTCTTTCTCAGGCTTTAAGCGGAGTTGAAGGTGGCAGCGAGCTTGTTGATTCATTTATAGATATGATAAGCGGTGCACAGTTTTTCACTGAAATCGCAGGAGAACTGGCTTCCACCGGACTTAAATTTGCAAGTAATGCAGAATTTGTAACAAATTTATTTTATCATTTACTTTCCAACCATTCAATGCAGGTGGAATACTTGAATTCCGTTGCCGAGTCTCTTGAGTTGTATGGGGCAACCTCAGGATCGCTATACAGTAAAATCGAAGAAATGAAAAGATTGTATGCTGATAACGAAGCATATTTTATTGATGAACTCGGTGATAAAATATGTTCGGACCTTAAGTCGGATTTACTTGGAACTTTAAATAAGCTTCCCGTTATAGGAACAGTCAGCGTAGTCTATGATCTTACAGGTAGCGCTGCAAATATGGTTGCCGGAGATCAGATATCCGCAGTGGAGGATATTATGGGACTTCAGCAATTTTCTATGGCTCTTACTAATTCATTTGAGCATTATATGGAACTGGTAGACGCGGGAGTTGCCGATGCAGAGGATATAAAAGCTGCGGATAATCTTTTTGAGGTTTTGCGCGTTACGAAAATGAAAGAATATTCGGCGATTATGGATATTGCACCTGCAGACAGCGAATGGTTTGATATTGCTTCAAAAAAATATGATGAGCTTGAGGAAATGAAATTCAGCGTTGCAAATTCCTCAACAAGCGGCGGTGGCGGTGGAAGGTTTTAACTTATCGCCACAGACAAAAAAATCACATACATATACCTTAGCCGGTATTTGTAAATATAACAAAAAGAAAAGGAGAATGCAATTATGGCAATCGGAGTAGATATTGAAGGATTGGAAGGCGCAGCGGTCAGAGTTGACAGTATAGCAGGAAACTTCCGTTCGGATCTCGATTCTCTCGGTAAGCTCGTGCAGGAAACAGGTAACTATATGCAGAACGGCCCTCAGCAGGCATTTGAAGCAAAGTATGCCCAGTTCCAGCAGACACTCAACAATTTCATTGAGGCACTTAATACATATTCCGCAGCAATGAAGGCTTATGCCGCAGACCAGCGCAGCACTGTTCAGACGGGCGCACGCAGATTCGATAATATTTAAGTTTGCGAAAGGCATCGGTTCGCTTATTGCGGCTCGGTGCCTTTACGTTTTAACGGAGGATGATAAAATATGCGTATAGATGCATTTTGCAGATGTAATACAGGGCTTGTACGTGAAAATAACGAAGATAATTTTTATCTCTGCGGAAAATACCGCGAGGATTTAAATATAAACGATATATCTTATCATAAAAAAACATCGGATAAATGCGCTCTTTTTGCAGTGGCAGACGGTATGGGCGGCGAATCTGACGGAGAGCTTGCCTCTCTTCTTGCTGTAAAGAGTCTCTTTTCTTGCCACTTTGACGAAATTAAAAAATGCGCCCTTTGTTCATTTTCCAATGCTAATTTACATATTTGTGCGGAAATCGAAAAACAGAAGGGGCTGAGAATGGGCTCTACGCTTGTTGCGTTGTATATTGATGGTGGAAAAGGTATCTGTTGCAATATAGGAGACAGCCACGCATATCTCTTACGTGACGGAAGGCTTGTTCAGTTATCGACGGATGATAGCCGCGCAGCCCAGCTCTCAAAAGCCGGTGTTATAACACCCGAGCAGGCAAAAAATCATCCTTCCAAACATGAACTCACTCAGCACTTAGGAATATTCGAAGAAGAAATGATGATAGAACCGCATTTTTCCGATAGCTTTTCTCTACAGACAGGAGATATTTTCCTGATTTGCAGCGATGGGCTTACCGATATGCTGGATGATGTTGCCGTTAAAGAAATTCTTTCTGCCGGAAAAAATGCCGATGAAAAATCAAACGCCTTGTTGCTTGCCGCTTTAAAAAACGGCGGAAAAGACAACATAACAGTTATTGTAATGTGTGTAAAATGACCGTCATGCAAACAAAAGTTGCTTGAAAATTTTCTTTTCCAGGTGTATACTGTGGATATATTTATCAATCGCGAGGTGATCGCCTATTGAATAAAAACGGATAAAGATGTATAAAGCGCCGGGACCCGAAGACGGGATGTTATCGGGTTGACGAGGTGGGAGTTCCGGCATATTATTTTAACTTTTGCATACAATATGCCATATCGAACCATTCGGCGGATGCTCCCCTGTCCCCTTCGCTGCGGACAGATACGGGGCGTGCCTCAAAGCCCGCGGGTAACTGCGGTTACAAACGGCACGCTTGCAGCGGCGGCGGCACGCTAAATCTTCTAATGTGCCGTCGGGGAATGTTTGTCCCCTCGGGAGATTTTTCATCTTCCCCTCATAAAGAAAGGATTTAATTAAAATGTGCGGTATAGTTGGTTTCACGGGAAGCGCAGATGCGCTCCCCGTACTTCTGGGTGGTTTAAAACGTCTTGAATACAGAGGATATGACTCTGCAGGAATTGCTGTCTTTGACAGAGATGATATCCGCGTTGTTAAAACGCGCGGCAGAATAAGTGAGCTCGAAAACAAAATAAATTCGCTTTCTGATTTTTCATCCCGGTGCGGCATCGGCCACACTCGTTGGGCAACTCACGGTGAGCCTACGGATGAAAACTCACATCCTCATCTGTCCTCAGACGGCAGAATTGCCGTTGTCCACAACGGTATTATCGAAAACTACGCAGAACTCAAATCACGCCTCATGAAGCGCGGATATAACTTCCGCTCGGAAACAGACACGGAAGTTATCGCCCACCTTCTTGACTATTATTACGACGGCGATATCCTCGCCGCTCTCTCAAAGGTTACTACCAAGGTCCGCGGCTCATATGCCCTCGGCGTTCTCTGTGCTGACCGTCCCGGAGAGATTATCGCCGCAAGGCTTGACAGCCCGCTTATCATAGGTCTCGGTGAAGGCGAAAATTTCATTGCCTCGGATATCCCAGCTTTTCTCTCGCACACAAGAGATTACTACACAGTTGATGACGGCGAAATAATCTGCCTTTCAAAGGATTCTGTAACTGTTTATAACTCCGACCTCGAGCCCGTAGAAAAAGAGCGTATGACCGTAAACTGGAGCGTTGAAGCCGCGGAGAAAGGCGGTTATGAGCATTTTATGCTCAAGGAAATAAACGAGCAGCCCAAAGCAGTACGTGATACCGTCTCTCCGCGCCTTGAAAACGGCAGAATCGTGCTTGACACAGATATTCCGGAGGATTTTTTAAATGGCATCTCCCGCATCCATATCATAGCCTGCGGCTCGGCTTACCACACGGGAATGGTTGCAAAATACGTTATAGAATCACTTGCGAAAATCCCGGTTGAGGTTGACCTTGCCTCGGAATTCCGCTACCGTGAACCTATTGTCTCCGAAAATGACCTATGCATTGTCATCAGCCAGTCTGGCGAAACAGCGGATACTCTTGCAGCAATGCGCGAAGCAAAACGGTGCGGAGTGCGGACTCTTGCAATTATAAATGTTGTCGGCAGTACAATCGCGCGCGAAGCGGATTTCGTACTGTATACGTGGGCAGGACCTGAGATTGCCGTCGCCACAACCAAGGCATACTCCACACAGCTTGTTATGCTGTATCTGCTTGCTGTCCGCCTTGGCGCTGTGCGCGGGTTACTTTCTGATGATGACGAAAAGATGCTTGCATCGGAAATTTCTCTTATTCCCGAGAAAATCGAGTCAATTATCGGCAATACAGACACGCTTTCATACCTTGCCTCGCGATTCCACAACCACAAGGACATATTCTTTCTCGGCCGCGGGGTTGACTATGCCGCCGGTCTTGAGGGTTCACTTAAGCTTAAGGAAATTTCGTATATCCGAAGTGAAGCATATGCCGCAGGTGAGCTTAAACACGGAACAATTGCTCTTATTCAGAACGACACTCTCGTTGTTGCAATCGCAACGCAGAAAGCTCTTGCCGAAAAAATGGTAAGCAACATACGCGAAGTCAAAGCGCGTGGCGCATGCGTTCTCACAATCGCCTCAGAAGATACTCAATGTGCTCTTGCAGAAGTTTCCGACCACCTGTTCACCGTACCTGCATGCTTTGAGAAATTCTCACCGTCACTCACTGTTCCGGCAATGCAGATTTTTGCATATTATATTGCCGTTGCACGCGGATGCAGCATTGACAAACCGAGAAATCTTGCAAAATCCGTAACCGTAGAATAAAAATTTAAAATTAACAAAAATTTTTTCACACTTTTTACCATAAGTATGGTATACTATATGTATAGGGCGAGGTTTTCCCCGCCCTTTTTCATTACAGGATTGATTGAAGGCTGTCTATCACGCTTCCTGCACCCTTTAAAATTTTTCCTGTGCTGTGCTTTATGCACTTTACGGGTTTTTGTTTTTTCGGTACAAGAGCTACCGTAAGCGTAGTTCCGACAATCAATCCCGCCGTCATGCCCTTGCAAAACGGACTCATCGTCATAAAATCACTTCCTCTACAATGATTAGTATTCTCCGAACTTCTGCGTTCTTTCGCGGTAGTTTGTGGAAAAATAAAAAACGGGAGACTTTCAAAAAATGAAAAAATTTACAACAATGCTTCTCACCCTCGCGCTTCTTCTCACTCTCACCGCTTGCCTTCCAAACGATTTTTCCGATGTTGATGACAAGCCGGATGAGAGCCTCCCCGCTCCTGCGACAAAGGAAGAGCTTTATTCTCTCTATGATGCAGTAGAGCGCGATATGACGCGCGCGCAGGTAGAGGAAAAATTGGGAACAGGCGAGCCGAAAACAGATGATTACGGCGATGTGAAGTATATAAACTACTATAATTCCACGAAATCCGCCGGAGTTTCGGTAATATACGACGACGGAATCGTAGAAACCAAGATGCTTTTCTTTAATTCAAAGAAAAACCTTGTTCCTTTTTCCGGAAGGTATATCGACGAAAAAATCCCCGAAATAAAGTCCGATATGACGGTTGAAAACGCAATAAAGATTATGGGTTCCGTTCCTCTTGAGCTTTCCTGCACCTATGAGGACGACGGTCCTCTTGATATGGACAAAATCTATTGCTGGTACAACGAGGATGCATCAAACTTCATGCTTCACACTGAAAACGGAATCATAGAAAATGTTGCTCTTTACCGTAATTAACTTGACTATACTGTATTTATCCGTTATACTGTTTACAAGGAGGAGTTTTTATGACAAATGTTTATCTTTGGCTGGGTGCCGTAATTCTGTTCGGCATTATTGAAGCGCTAACGGTCGGCATTGTTTCAATTTGGTTTTCCATCGGTGCTCTTGCCGCACTTATCGCTTCCGCGCTCCACGCAGCCCCTTGGCTTCAGATAACGATTTTTCTTGCAGTTTCTGCTGCGGCGCTTATCATCACCCGCCCGCTCATCAAAAAGAAAATTCTTCTCCGTACCACGCCGACAAACACCGATATGCTTATCGGCGAGCGCGGTACCGTTGATGAAGAGATCGACAATCTTGCAGGAACAGGCTCCGTGAAAATTGCAGGTAAGGTCTGGAGTGCAAAAAGCGAAAGCGGCGATACCATTCCGTCCGGAAGCACCGTAACGGCTGTCAGAATTGAGGGAGTAAAGCTTATTGTTAAGCTTTAAATAAACCACATATAAGCCGAGGAAAGTTAAACTCCTCAGCTTAGAAAGAAGGGAGTAACATTATGGGAGCAATAATATTCATTCTTATCGTTCTCGCACTTATCGTTATTGTTTCAAACATCGTTATCGTTCAGCAGGCATCTGCAAGAGTTGTCGAGCGCCTCGGCGCGTATCAGGCAACCTGGAACGTCGGTATGCACTTCAAAATCCCGTTTATCGAACGCGTCCGCCGTCCGATTTCCCTGAAAGAACAAGTTGCAGACTTTCCTCCGCAGCCGGTTATCACAAAGGATAACGTTACAATGCAGATTGATACCGTTGTCTATTTCCAGATAACCGATCCAAAGCTTTACACCTACGGTGTTGAACGCCCGATTTCCGCAATCGAAAACCTTACGGCAACAACACTGCGTAACATCATCGGTGACCTTGAGCTTGACCAGACGCTTACCTCGCGTGATACAATAAACACAAAAATGCGCACAATCCTTGACGAAGCGACAGACCCGTGGGGAATCAAGGTAAACCGCGTCGAGCTTAAAAACATCATTCCGCCGCGCGAAATTCAGGATGCTATGGAAAAGCAGATGAAGGCAGAGCGCGAACGCCGCCAGGCTATCCTCAAGGCAGAAGGAGTAAAGCAGTCTCAGATTCTTGAGGCGGAGGGCGAAAAACAGGCTCTTATTCTCCGTGCCGATGCAGCAAAGCAGTCTAAAATCCTCGATGCCGAAGGCGAAAAGGAAAAACAAATTCTCGAAGCAGAAGGTCAGGCAGCTGCTATTATGAAAACGCAGGAAGCGCTTGCAAAGGCAATCTCGCTTATCAACGAAGCAAACCCGAGCGACTCTGTTATCAAGCTTAAAGCTCTTGAAGCGTTCCAGGCAGCGGCTGACGGCAAGGCAACAAAGCTTATTATCCCGTCCGAAATTCAGGGACTTGCAGGTCTTGCAGGCTCTTTGAAGGAAACATTCTCAGAATAAATAAAAAAAATATAAATAATTACAGGTGGGTTGACACAAATGAAAAAGTTTTTTGGTGAATTTAAGGAATTTATTGCACGTGGAAACGTAATTGACATGGCAGTCGGTGTTGTAGTCGGTGCCGCGTTCAAATCTATCATTGATTCGCTCGTAAATGACATTATCATGCCGCTCGTCGGCTTCCTTTGCGGCGGTCTTGATTTTTCAAGCTACTGCATAAAGCTCTCCGAAAAAGTAGCAGAAGATGGCTCTGTCGTTGTAAACGCTGTTATGTACGGAAAGTTTATAAACGCAATCATAAGCTTCCTCATCATCGCATTCTGCCTTTTCTGTGTTGTTAAAATGATTAACAAGCTCCGTAGAAAGAAGGAAGAAGAGCCTGCTGCTCCCGCACCGGAGCCAGAACCGTCCGCAGAGGAAAAGCTTCTCTCCGAAATCCGCGATCTCCTCAAAGAAAAGAATTAATAAAATAGAAACAATGACGGATGCATTGCATCCGTCATTGTTTCTATTCTTACCAGGATTTGAGATAATCTTCCTGTTCGCGTGTAAGCTCGTCAATCTTTATTCCTTCTGCAGCGAGCTTTTCGCTCGCAACAAGGCGGTCTATCTCCGCAGGAACCTCATAAAGCGCGGGGGCGAGCTTTTCCGGAAGTGATGCAATGTGCTCCATCATAAGAGCCTGAACCGCAAAGCTCAAATCCATAATCTCCGCCGGATGGCCATTGCCCGCGGCAAGGTTTACAAGTCTTCCCTCTCCGAGAAGATTGAGGATTCTTCCGTCCTTCATATAAAAACCTTCGATGTTCGGCTTGCGAAGCTCAACCTTCTCTGCAAGATCATTCAAATCAACCTTGTTTATCTCACAGTCAAAATGCCCTGCATTTGCAAGAAGCACTCCGTCGTGCATCTTCTCAAAATGACGGCGAAGAATTATATCTCGGCAGCCTGTCGTTGTAACGAAAATATCACCGAGAGCTGCTGCTTCATCCATACTCATAACAAGATATCCGTCGGCATATGCTTCCAGAGCGCGGAACGGATCTGCTTCACATATAATTACGTTTGCGCCAAGTCCCTTTGCACGAAGCGCAACTCCGCGCCCGCAATATCCGTAACCGGCAACAACAACGCGCTTGCCTGCAATGAAACAGTTTGTGGTATTCATAATCGCATCCCACACGGACTGCCCTGTACCATGGCGGTTGTCAAAAAGATGCTTGCACTTTGCGTTGTTTACTGCAAACATCGGAAAATTGAGCTTGCCTGCACGATCTCGCGCGGCAAGGCGTGCAACGCCGGTAGTCGTCTCTTCACATCCGCCGATAAGATTTTTCGCAAGCTCCGGTGCGTTCTCGTGAAGAATCGACACAAAGTCGCCGCCGTCATCAATTATAATATCGGGTACACATGAAAGTGTCTTCGTAAGATGCTCCGTATATTCCTTCTCGTCAACGCCGTGAACGGCAAACGTCTCAACACCGAGTGAAGCCAGTCCCGCCGCAACGTCATCCTGAGTGGAAAGCGGATTGCATCCCGTTGCGCAAACGCGCGCCCCGCCGCGTGCAAGCGTAAGCGCGAGATACGCAGTTTTTGCTTCAAGGTGAATAGACATTGCTATTGTTTTACCTTTAAACGGCTGTTCCTTTTCAAATCGGTCGCCTATTGCGGAAAGCACCGGCATATACGACTTTACCCATTCAATTTTCTTCACACCCGACGGTGCAAGTGACATATCTTTTACTAAGCTCATAACTACCTCCAAAAATATTTATATTATCCATTTTAATTCCTTGCTATATTTTACACAATTTTTGTTGGTTTTTCAATATTTTTTGCTTTATACATAATGTAAATTTTAAATTAATTTGCACAAAATACCTTTTCTCCTACATTAAAATGTGATATACTTATTTTGTATAGTCAAAATATTATAATGGAAAAATATTTTTTCGAAAGGAAATGTATATAAAATGGGTGTTATTTCAAAGCTTTTCGGAACAAAAAGTGAGCGTGAGATAAAAAAACTTCTCCCGCTTGTTGATAAAACGGAAGCTCTGGCAGATGAATTTGCCGCGCTCTCCGACAGTGAACTTTCCGCAAAAACAGCAGAGTTTAAATCACGTCTTGAAAACGGTGAGGAGCTTGACGCGCTTCTTCCCGAGGCGTTTGCAACCGTGCGCGAAGCGGCAAAGCGCGTGCTTGGTCTCTTTGCATTCCGTGTCCAGCTTATCGGCGGTATTGTTCTGCATCAGGGACGCATCGCCGAAATGAAAACAGGTGAAGGAAAAACCCTTGTTGCTATCTTCCCTGCATATCTTAACGCACTTACCGGCCGTGGAGTTCATATCGTCACGGTTAACGACTACCTCGCAAAATATCAGGGCGAGCTTATGGGACGCGTTTTTCGCTTTCTTGGAATGAGCGTCGGCATTATCGTCCACGGTCTCACGCACGAGGAGCGCCGCGCGGCTCATTTTTCCGATATCACTTACGGAACAAACAACGAATTCGGCTTTGACTATCTGCGCGACAATATGGCACTTTACAAAAACCAGATGGTCGGGCGCGATGAACATGCTTTTGCAATTGTCGACGAGGTTGACTCTATCCTTATCGACGAGGCGCGCACTCCGCTCATTATTTCCGGTCAGGGCGAAAAGCCGACATATATTTACCAGCAGGCAGATAAATTTGCCGCATCACTTCGCAAAATAGTTATCGCCTCAGTCGATGAAAAGGAAGACAACGACGATATTGACGGTGATTATATCGTTGACGAAAAGGCAAGAAGCGCAACGCTTACGGCATCCGGTATCAGAAAGGCAGAGGAAGCATTCAATCTTGAAAACCTTTCCGACCCGGAAAACGCAGAGCTTTTTCACCACATCAATCAGGCAATCCGCGCACGTGGCGTTATGCAGCGCGATATTGACTATGTTGTCCGCGACGGAGAAATAATAATCGTTGACGAATTTACAGGCCGCCTTATGATAGGCAGACGTTACTCCGAAGGTCTTCATCAGGCAATTGAAGCAAAAGAGCGCGTTGATATCCAGAACGAAAGCAAAACACTTGCCACAATTACCTTCCAGAACTACTTCAGAATGTATGACAAGCTTTCCGGTATGACCGGTACGGCGCTTACCGAAGCCGATGAGTTTGAAGCAATATACAGCCTCGACGTCATTGAAATTCCGACAAACAAGCCGATGATACGAAAGGATATGACCGATGTTGTATACAAAACAGAGGCAGGAAAATACCGTGCTGTCATCGCGCAAATACGTGAATGTGCCGAACGCGGACAGCCCGTGCTTGTCGGTACTGTTTCAATTGAAAAAAGTGAGCTTGTTTCCTCTCTTCTCAAAAAAAGCGGTATAGCGCACGTTGTCCTTAACGCGAAGCACCACGACAAGGAAGCGGAAATTGTTGCTCAGGCAGGGCGCCTCGGTGCAGTTACCATCGCAACCAATATGGCAGGACGCGGTACGGATATCATGCTCGGCGGTAACCCCGACTTTCTTGCAAAGAGCGACCTGCGCAAAAAAGGTATGGATGAGGACCTTATTGTTGATGCAGGCGGCACTGCACCTACCGATAATGCTGAAATTTTAGAAGCACGCGCACATTACCGCGAGCTTTATGCGAAGTACAAGGCGCTTACGGATGCCGAAGCAGAAAAGGTAAAGGCCGCAGGAGGTCTTTTTATAATCGGTACTGAACGCCACGAATCCCGCCGTATCGACAACCAGCTCCGCGGTCGCGCCGGACGTCAGGGTGACGAGGGTGCATCACGCTTTTATCTTTCCCTTGAAGACGATATTATGCGTCTTTTCGGAAGTGAACGCATAATGGGAATGATGAACACACTTGGAATTGATGAGGACACGCCCATCGACCAGAAAATGCTGTCCAACGCGATTGAATCTGCGCAGAAGCGCGTTGAATCGCGCAATTTCGCTATACGCAAAAATGTTCTTCAGTATGACGATGTTATAAACAAACAGCGCACTGTTATCTATGACCAGCGAAAATCAGTCCTTGACGGTAATGACATCACGGACTCTGTCAAGAATATGATTTGCGAGTCGATAAACCTCGGTGTAAATGAAATTCTCGCAGGTGAAACTCTTGTGCAGACAAATCACATTGAAGCCGTACGCTCGAAGTACCTCGGTATTTTTCTTAAGGAAAGCGACCTTCGCCTTACGCGTGATGACCTTGACCGCGTAGACTATAACAGCGAGGACTTAAAGAGCGACCTTACGGAAATTGCTATGCGGGTTTATTCCGAGCGTGAAGCCGAAATCGGTTCCGAGGTTATGCGCGAGCTTGAGAGAGTCGTTCTTCTTCGCAACGTTGACGAAAACTGGATGGAGCATATCGACGCAATGAGTGAGCTTCGCCGTGGAATAGGTCTGCGTGCATATGCACAGCACGATCCCGTTCTTGCGTACAAGAGCGAAGGCTTTGAAATGTTTGAAGAAATGATAAACACAATTCGTAACAATACCGTCAGGATGATGTTCACTGCCCGTGTCCGCGGCGAGAATGCACCTGAACGCTCGGCAGTTGCAAAAATCACAGGCGAGCATGGCGGAGACAACACAGAGGTCAGAAAAACTCCGCGCAAGGTGGAGAAAATCGGCAGAAACGATCCGTGTCCGTGCGGAAGCGGCAAGAAATACAAAAAATGCTGCGGTGCAAACGAATAAGACTTACCTACGGAGGATAAAGATAATGAAAAAACGTATTTTATCAATGCTTACGGCAACGGCAATAGCTCTTTCCCTTTTGCCGCAGGCGTTCGCATTTTCATATAACGATATGCAAAAAGAGCTGGGAATCTCAGGTTACGAAATAACAACCGTTGCGCCGGATGTCCGCCATATTGAGCTTCGCGCATCCGACAACGCAGGCAACCAGAATATAAACGCAGTTGAGTTTAACCCAAAAAGCTCATACACTGCACTCCGCGCCGGGAAAAGCCAGGGGTATGTCTGGAGCACGCAGACGGTAAAAACCATCGCAAACAATATGAGCGATATAAACGGTGATGTCGCAGTCGCCGCAATAAACGGTGACTTTTTCACCTTCGGTGTCGGCGTACCGCACGGTGTTTTCATTGAGGACGGAATTATTCTTTCCACCCCGCCCCAATATTACGCGGCTTTCGGTCTTACCTATGACAACGAGCCGTTTATCGTCCGTCACGGCACAATTCTTGACAAAATCTTCCGCATAAACGGAGTTCTCGCCGATGTCGCCGGAATCAATATGGCACACGCAAAGGGCGCAGACTCGCTTATGCTCTACACCGAAGAGTATGCCCGCGGCACAAAAACAGGAACGGAAACCTACGAAGTCCGTTGCCGGGTAAACTACGGTGAAGTCCGCCACGGAGACACCTTGAACTTCACTGTTGAGGAAATTTACGATGCCGTAGGCAACACAACACTCGGCGACGGATATATTGTTCTTTCCGCGCAGGGCGAAAAAGCAATTGCAACGCTTAAGCAGCTTGCTGTCGGCGAAACTCACGAAATCAGCTTCCGCTTCAATGAATTCTGGTCAAACGTTAAGTTCGCCGTAGGCGGAATTGAGCTTCTTCTCAAAGACGGAGAAGTTTACAGCACCTCCGACAAATCCAACCAACCGCGTACCTCAATCGGTATCCGGGAGGACGGTACGGTCGTCATGGCAACCTTTGACGGCAGAGGTGCCGGCGGTGCGGCAGGTATGTCGTACGAGTCCGCGGCAAAAGCTATGCGCGCGCTCGGCTGTGTTGATGCACTCAACCTTGACGGTGGCGGCAGCACTACCTTTGTCCTCCGCAATCCCGGAGATATGGAGACAAGCGTTGTGAATAACCTTTCCGGCTCTTCTGCGCGCCAGGTCGCAAACGCTCTTGTTCTGATGAACGTTTCCCCCAAACAGTATTCCCCATCCCAGCTTGTCGTGTCACCGAAAAAGCAGACAGTGCTTCTCGGTGCTAAATACAATCTCACGGTCTCCGGTGCATATGATGAAAGCTATAAACCGCACAGTGTACCGACAGATATTTTCTGGGCAACAGATTCCGATATAAACGAAATATCCGAAGGCGGAGAATTTACGGCATACGAACCGGGTGAGTTCAACGTAACCGCAACATCTGCTACCGCGCAAGGCAATGCCGCTGTGAAGGTTACCGACTATGTTGATGCAATAACTGCCGAGGCCTCCGAAATAGAGGCAAATGCAGGTGAAACGATAGAAATAAAGGTTTCGGCAACACTTAACGGCGAAAACGTTCTCGCCTCTCCCGAGCTCTTCTCGTGGGCTGCACCCGAAACTCTTGGTGTTTTCAACACCCCCGGTGTCCTTGCGCTCTCTGAAACCGCAACAGAGGGCGAAATCACAGTTTCCTATGGAGATGCATCCGCTACGGTAAAAATAATCCCGAAAACACCGCCGGTTACGATAACCGGCTTTGAGGATGATAATGCCACTTTCATTCCGATGCCAATCGGCACAAAGGTGAACCCGAACTTCAAGCTTGAAACAACACCAAACCTCGTTCACGACGATGCCCGCTCACTTAAGTTCTACTATAACTTCTTAAATACAACCGGCTCTGTCGGCTCATACGTTATGGTCTCGCCCGATTCTGCCGATAATTCCGCATTCCACCTTGCCACTGCGCCAAAAAAGCTCTCTATGCGTGTTCTCGGCGACGCAAGCGGAATTGAGCTTCGTTCCATAATCGAGGATGCAAACGGAACTCAACATACAATATCCTACGGCAAGGTTGAGCACAGCGGCTGGGGATATATGGAAGCCAAGCTCCCCGAAGGAATCGCGGCACCGATATACGTAAAAGTTCCCGTACATGTTGTATCAAATCCGGAAAAGCTTACACACGGTTGCCTGTATTTCGACACCTTGCGCGCCCTTTATTCCGAAACCGATGAAGATACCACCGCCCCGTCTGTTACAAAGGCGTGGCCGTCGGAAAACCTTTTGATTTACGCAAAAAATCCGTCCATCGGCGTTATCCTTGCTGATGATGCGTCTGGTATTATTCCGGCAAGCGTTGAGCTTCACGTCAACGGCTGGAACTGTACCGACCGCGAGTATGACTCCGTGACCGGAAAGATTTCTTACACCGTTAAAAATGCACTCAAGCCCGGATATCACACAATCGTTGTCCGCGCACGCGACGGAGCGGGAAACCTTTTCGTGCGCGAGTGGAAATTTGAGGTCAGATAATGAACGAACGCATAAAATGTCTCCGCGAAAAAATGGCGGAGGAAAAGCTTTCTGCTTTTCTTATAACATCATATGAGAATTATCGCTACTTTTCCGGTTTCACGGGAAGCAACTGTGCGCTTGTTATACTGAAAGATAGCTGCTTCGCTCTCACGGACGGACGTTACGATATTCAGATACGAAAGCAGGCACCGGATTTCTCTCATGTCATAATCTCGCACGGTATGCACGAGCATATAGCAGAACTTATCCCCTGTGGCGCACGTGTCGGCTATGAAACGCACACCATAACTGATTTTATGCTCCGCAATATAAAGTCCTGTGCAGAAAGCGCAGAATTTGTGCCCTGCCGCGATTTCGGTGAGGAAATCCGTGCTGTAAAAGACGAAAATGAAATTGCCGCAATACGCCGCGCTGTGAACTGCTCAGACGAAGCTTTTGCCGCTCTTATTCCTCAGATAACGCGAGGAATGACAGAAAGGCGAGCCGCCGCGCTTCTTGAATATGAAATGGCAAAACTCGGCAGCGAAAAAGCCGCATTTAACACCATTGCGGCATCTGGACTTCATTCTGCTCTTCCACACGCAGAACCACAGAATGATGCGATTGCGGATGACAGCCTGTTTACGCTTGACTTCGGTGCAACAATCGGCGGCTATTGCTCGGATATCACCCGCACTCTTATTGTCGGAGAGCCCTCCCGTGAGCTTTGTGATCTCTGGGACCTGGTTTTTGATGTTCAACAAAAATGCATAGCGAAAGTTGCGCCCGGGATCCGCGCTTGCGAGCTTGATGAATACCAGCGCTCGCTGTTTGCCGCACACGGTATGGATAAATATGTTATGCATTCTCTCGGCCACGGAGTCGGTCTTGCCATTCATGAATCGCCGACTGTTTCGCGGCGCTCGGATATAATTCTCCAAAAAAATATGATAATTACAATAGAGCCTGGCTTGTATATCGAGAATCTCGGCGGTGTCAGAATTGAAGATACTGTCCTCGTTACTGCAGATGGCGCCGAAGTTCTCACCAATGCCCCTCATCGTGTAAATATTAAACTATAATATTCCTCTTGTAAAAAGGTAACCGCTATGAAAAAGAAGGTTTTAATAGGTATGAGCGGCGGCGTGGATTCAAGCGTTGCGGCATACCTTCTCTCAAAGGATTATGACGTTACGGGAATAACTCTTCTTCTCCACGGCAACAACGATGCCGATGCGCGCGATGTCTGCAACCGCATTGGCATCCCGCATGTTTCTTACAGTGCAGAAAAGGAATTTTCCGAATATGTCATAAAAAACTTCACATCAGAATATCTTTCCGCCCGCACTCCCAATCCGTGCGTTTTATGCAATTATCACATAAAGTTCGGACTTATGCTGCGCCTTGCTGCCGAAATGGGTATGGATTTTATCGCCACGGGGCATTACTCACGCCTCGTTTCCCATAACGGAGAGCGGTTTCCCTCCCGCGCACTGTTTGGTGAAAAGGATCAGACTTACGCGCTTTACCGTTTGCGTCAGCATCAGCTTAATAAAAGCCTTTTCCCTCTTGGTGAGCTGTCAAAGCCGGAAGTACGGAGAATTGCTGAGGAGATAGGGCTTCCGGTTGCAGAAAAAAGCGATAGCCAGGATATCTGCTTTATACCGGACGGCGACTATGCCGCATATATAGAAGAGAGATTCGGGAAGCAACCGCACGGAATTTTCCGCGGTCCGAAGGGTGAAAATCTCGGCGAACACAAAGGGCTTATCCGCTACACCGTCGGCCAGCGCCGCGGTCTCGGTATTGCATATTCCGAGCGTATTTTCGTCTCGCGCCTTGATGCCGAAAAAAACGAGGTCATCCTCGGTCTTGAAGGCTCACAGAGCAAATGCGAGGTAACGGCAGACGATATAACCTTTGTAAGCGACCATCCTCTCCCCGAAAAGTTCTCTTGCAGCGCAAAAATACGCTATAACGCAAAAGCATCTCCCTGTGAGGTAGAAATAAAAGACGGAGAAATCCGTGCCGTATTTGACACTCCGCAGCGCGGAGTCTGCCCCGGCCAGTCACTCGTCCTTTACGACGGTGAGCGCGTTCTCGGCGGCGGTGTTATAAAGTAAAATGAGGTGATTTGTATGTTTGACAATTTAAGAGCAGACCTTCGCGCAGCGCGTGAGCGCGACCCGGCGGCGAGAAATAATTTTGAGATTTTTCTCCTTTATTCCGGCTTTCACGCAATATGCCACCACCGCGTAGCGCATTTTTACTACAGACACAAGCTTTTCTTCCTTGCGCGCCTGACATCACAGCTCAACAAGTTTTTCACAGGTGTTGAAATTCACCCCGCCGCCAAAATCGGCCCCGGATTCTTCATCGACCACGGCACCGGAGTTGTTATCGGTGAAACAACAGAAATCGGTGCAAACTGTACAATTTATCAGGGCGCAACGCTCGGCGGTACAGGTAAGGATATCGGAAAACGCCATCCTACGCTCGGAAACAATGTTATGGTAGGTGCCGGTGCGAAAGTTCTTGGTCCGTTCACCGTCGGTGATAACTCAAAAATCGCGGCAGATGCCGTTGTTCTCGATACCGTCCCGCCTGATTCCACAGCAGTCGGTGTTCCTGCACGTGTTGCACGCCGAAACGGCATAAAACCGCGTTGCAATGACCTTGACCAGATTCATATACCAGACCCCATCGCTCAGGAGCTTTGTGCACTGCGCATTCAGCTTGAGCGTATGCAGAAAGAACTGGACACTGTCAAAGGTGAAAATTTAAAACAGGAAGTTGAATAATGCACAACGATAACGTACTGTATGTCGAAAATCCGCATAAAAGCGAGTATGCGCGCCGAATTTACTGCGACGCGGTTACTTCCCTTTCCGAAAACGGGTTTTCGGGATAC
>JAZLCV010000211.1:0-21583 GCA_045614365.1 Eubacteriales bacterium
CAAAATAATTTTTGCCGTCCTCGGCGAAATAATAGGCACGGGAATTATCGGTGCAATTTTGTCTTATCCCGTAATGACATTTTTCTGGGGAAAAGAAGGACTTAGCTGGCTGTTTTATGTTCCGTCCTTTATTTGCGGAACGCTTATCGGCGGAAGTATTGCATACCTCCTGCTCCGCAAGCTCTCAAATGCAGGACTTCTCCCCCGCTTTCAGCAAAAGCTCGGAAGCCACGTTTACAATGACGTAAGCGGGATTTTGGGCAACGCCACAGCCATTGCCGCGCTCGGTGCGGTTTTGTGGCTTGTCATCGAAATCCTTACGGGTATTTTCAAAATGACCTCGCCCGTGTGGTCATACATTTCCTTTTCGTTCCTTGCGCTGATGCTTATCTCTGCCGTTTTCTATTATATTATAAAAAAGAAGAAGGAAAGCTGAATGATATTTAATCCCATTCTGAACTCAATACGTAAAAGGGCGCCTCTTATCCACTGCATAACAAATCCCATATCAATCAACCAATGTGCAAACGCGCTTTTAGCGCTGGGTGCCCGCCCCATTATGGCGGAGCACCCGCGTGAGGTGCGGGAGATTACGGAAACTTCATCTGCGCTGATGCTAAATCTCGGCAACATTACCGATGCACGTATGGAATCCATCGAAATCTCCGCAGCAGTGGCTGCAGAAAAAAATATCCCGTCACTCTTGGATCTTGTCGGGATCTCGTGTTCGGAGATGAGAAGATTCTTCGCGCTTGATATAACCGAAAAGTACCGTCCCGCCGTAATAAAGGGGAATTTCTCGGAAATCCGCGCATTTTATGACCTTTCTTACACTTGCGCGGGAGTTGATGCGGACGCATCTCTCACGCTTTCCGACATTGCAACTGCCGCCTCATCTCTTGCCTTAAAATACGGCTGTACGGTTATCGCAAGTGGCAAGACCGACATTGTTACGGACGGAAGGCGCACTCTTCTTATAAAAAACGGATGTGAATTTCTTTCCCGAGTTACGGGAACAGGGTGTATGCTCGGTGCGATATGCGCGGCGTTTCTCCCCATCTGCACACCGCTCGATGCCGCGCTTCTCTCCTGTGCCTTTCTCGGTATCTGCGGGGAGCTTGCCGTAGCGAAAAAAGGGCCGGGAAGCTTTTTTGTTAATCTCATGGACAACATTGGAAATCTCACCGGAAACGATATTGAAAAACACATAAAAATGGAGGAAATCGCGATATGAAAACCTTTGACAGCACCTTGTATTTTATAACTGACAGCACCGGATATGACGAAGCCGAGTTTTTAGAGAGATGCGAAGCAGCTCTCCGCGGCGGTGCAACACTTGTTCAGATACGGGAAAAGGAAAAAAGCACGCGCGAATACATTGCACTTGCAAAAAAGCTTCATGCAATATGCCAAAGATACAATGTTCCTCTTATTATAGATGACAGAATTGATGTTGCAATGGCAATTGGTGCCGAGGGTGTACACCTCGGACAGAGCGATATGCCGATTGACACGGCGAGAAAAATCCTCGGTGACAGTGTGATCATCGGTGCAACAGCAAAAACAGTTCCTCAGGCGCTTGAGGCGTATCGCCAAGGCGCAGACTATCTCGGCGTTGGCGCGATTTATCCCACAACAACAAAGGTGAAAACTATTCTGACCTCCGTTGATACTCTGCGCGATATATGCAGTGCCGTTCCGATTCCTGTAAACGCAATAGGCGGACTTAACAGGGACAATATTGATATTCTCCGCAGCATCCCGATTTCGGGAATATGCGTGGTTTCTGCCATAATGAAAGCTGATAATCCTGAGGCTTCGGTACGCTCTCTTCTGGAAAAGTTCAAAACGCTGTAAATGCGCCCCTGCATTTACATATAAAAGCGGCAGACCGGGGGCACCACTCTCTGTCGCTATACAAAATTAATGCTGAAAAATGAAAGGAGAAATCACAATGAGAACAGCATTAACAATCGCGGGAAGCGATTCCTGCGGAGGCGCCGGTATTCAGGCAGACATCAAAACGATGACGATGAACGGTGTTTACGCCATGAGCGCAATATCCGCGCTTACAGCACAAAACACAACCGGCGTTACAGGTATTTCGGAGGTTTCTGCGGATTTTTTACGTGCACAGCTTGATGCTGTGTTCGACGACATTTTCCCCGACGCGGTAAAAATCGGAATGGTATCGTCTGCCGGACTTATCAAAGTAATTGCAGACGTGCTTTCCACACGCCGTGCAAAAAACATTGTTCTTGATCCCGTTATGGTCGCAACAAGCGGCTCACGCCTTTTGCAGGAAGATGCAATGGACACTCTGACAAAAGAGCTTCTTCCGCTTGCAGACGTCATAACACCAAACATCCCTGAAGCTGAAATTCTCTCCGGGCTTACTATCCACTCTGTGTCGGATATGAAGAAAGCCGCACGGAAAATAAGCGAGGAATGCGGCTCTGCCGTTCTTTTAAAGGGCGGGCACAGCATCAATGATGCAAATGACCTTTTGTTTGAGGACCGCACCTTCGTATGGTTTGAAGGAAAAAGAATAGACAACCCGAACACCCACGGAACCGGCTGTACGCTCTCTTCCGCAATTGCGGCAAACCTCGCAAAAGGATTTGCGCTCAGCGACTCGGTCGCGCGTGCAAAGGACTACATATCCGGCGCGCTTGCCGCACAGCTTAACTTAGGTCACGGCAGCGGACCTATGAACCACGCATTCGCGCTTTCCGGCGAATTTGCAAAGGAGGCTGAATGATATGAACAAAAAACGTACATCTGTTTTTGAAAACAGCCTTATATGGTTTGGCGCCGCGGTTTCCCTTGCCGAAATCCTTACCGGCACATACCTGGCACCGCTCGGCTTTTCCAAAGGACTTCTTGCCATTATTCTCGGACACATAATCGGCTGTTCTCTTTTATTTGCCGCCGGACTTATCGGTGCAAGAGAGCGAAAGAGCGCAATGGATACAGTAAAAGGGAGCTTTGGATCTCGTGGTGCACTTATCTTTGCCGGTTTAAACATTCTCCAGCTTGTCAGCTGGACCGCTATAATGATTTATGATGGTGCGCTTGCCGCAGACAGCGTTTTTACTCTTGGGCATATGTTCTGGAGCATTCTTATAGGAGCTCTGATTATCGTGTGGATACTCGTGGGTATCAAAAACCTTGGCAAAATAAATACTCTCGCAATGACTGCGCTGTTTATTCTTACCGTTGTTTTAAGCTTCGTCATCTTTCGCGAAAACACAGCACCGGCACTTATATCCGACAGCTTATCCTTCGGTGCAGCAGTCGAGCTTTCCGTAGCAATGCCGCTTTCCTGGCTTCCTCTTATATCTGACTATACGCGCGAAGCGGAAAAGCCTGTGTGCGCAACAGCCGCAAGTGCGCTGACCTATGGCGTTGTAAGTTCATGGATGTATATAATCGGTATGGGCGCCGCTCTCTTTACGGGAGAGAGCGACATTGCCCGCATAATGATGAAAGCAGGGCTTGGAACAGCGCGGCTTCTTATCATCGTTTTTTCAACCGTAACGACAACTTTTCTCGATGCATATTCTGCGGGCATCTCAAGCGAAACGCTTTCAGCTAAAATAACCGGCAAGCGGATAGCCGTGGGGGCAGCCGTTCTCGGCATTCTCGGTGCAATATTTCTTCCTCTGCACGACATAACCGATTTTCTCTATCTTATCGGATCGGTTTTCGCCCCGATGATTGCCATTCAGACTACAGACTATTTTATCCTGAAAAACGACAATTCAGAACACCGCTTTGTAATTTCCAATCTTTTTGTATGGATTTTCGGTTTTGCGGTATATCAATTTCTTATGAAATGTGATATTATTATAGGGAACACCTTTCTTGATATGGTGATAACATCTCTGCTATGCATAGCGGTAAACAAAATAAAAAGGATTTTGAAAAAATGAAACGTTGTGTAATTATCGGCGGTGCGGAAATCGGAAACTATGATATTATCCGCGCTTATCTCCGCGACGGAGACTTTAATATTTTCTGTGACAGCGGGCTTTACCACAAGGAAAAGCTTGGAATTTCTGCCCATCTCATCGTAGGGGATTTTGACTCTCATCCGCGACCGGAAACCGAGGTTGAAACAATCGCCCTTCCGCGCGAAAAAGATGATACGGATACCGTCTACGCCGTGAAAGAAGCGCTTTCGCGGGGATTTGAGGATTTTCTTCTCATCGGTGTGTGCGGAGGAAGGCTTGACCATACGCTTGGCAACGTATCCATTCTTCTGATGCTTCATTCAAAAGGAAAAGCCGCGCTTATAGCAGACGATTTTTCCGAAATGGAAATCGTCGGTGCAGAGAAAAAATACATTGATGCAAGCTTTCCGTATTTTTCGCTTATCAACATCGACGGCACCTGCCGCGGCGTATATGAAAAAAACGCCAAATTCCCGCTTGAAAACGGAGAAATTGACGCTGAATATCAGTATGGTATAAGCAACGAACCTCTCCCCGGAAAAACCGCTGAGGTGTGCGTAAAGGACGGCAGAGCGTTGCTTGTGCGCGTGCGAAGATAAATAACAAACATCCCGCCCGGGTGCGAAGGCACACCGGGCGGGATTTGTTTTTTTTACATCTTTGATGAGAAAAATCACCTCAACATCAAGAGGTCTGCTATCGTGTCTGTCGTTTTCTCATATGTGCGGCCGTCAATTATTTTTATCCTCGGATCACCTGCAACAAACGGCAAGATTCCTCTTTCGCAAAGCTCTACTCGCAATGTGAACGGTGCTTGCTTTTTGTATACGGGAATATCTTTATACTTTCTGATCGCTTCTTTTGTGCACTCCTCAATTTTCCGGTGAGCTTTGCCCCTTGGCAAAAGCATTGCTCCGTTCCACGTCATTCCTCGCTTCACTTCACACAAAACAGTTTCGGGAGAAAACTCACTCACTTCCGCGCAAAGCTTGTCATCGCCAGATACCATTATAACCGGTTTTCCTCGTTCTCCCACTCCGAGCGCATCAATTTCTGCCTCACCTATCTTTTTACCGTTAAGCCAGTAATTCTGAACATTTTTCGAGCTGAACGTATGCTCAAGCAAAGCGCCGGGTGTCCCCGCCATAGCGTGATATCCGAGAAGAATAACTGCATCGCAGTCCTCAATTCCCATGTAGCGGTCTTCCCCCATATAACCGCATATGTAATAATCCGCTTTATCCGAAAGCTTATCATAAATCACGGTATTACTTGTACCGTGGCAATCACGAACATAAATTTTGTCCACACCCATTTCCTTTGCCGCTTCAACACAAGCATTTATATCTTCTGTCATCATAACCCGGCCTTCCTGCATTCTCGCAGGATTATCCATAATTTGCTCTCTTGAGCAAATACCACTTATTCCTTCAAGATCAACCAATATATATAAATTCATAACTAACCTCCTGATGTAATTTGAGCGGAGAAAATCTCTCCGCTCTTTTTTACTTTACTCTGTTATACGCAGACTCATAAGCTGCAAGAAGCTTATCTGCACCCATTTCGTTTATCGTAGCGACATATTCATCCCACTTTGAAAGCGGCTCTGTACCGAGAAGGAACTTTGAAATCATTTCCTTCGCATATGTATCAAGCGCTGTGCCGATTTCTGCACGAACAGCCTCTTCCTCTGTATTCAAACCCACCCAGCGAACAGGATTGTATCCCTTTTCCGTATGAGAAAGTATGAAATCTGTGCTTTCGCGCTGTTCATCAGAAAAGCCTGCCTTAACCGCTTCAGGTTCGATTCGGACAATAAGGCTGTTTGTCTGGAAGCCATACGCATTCTCAACAGTCTGTCCCTCATCGAGAATATACTTTTTCTCACCGTTTACAACCTCGTAGGTTTCCCCTTCTTTTCCCCACGAAAGAAGCTCACACGCTTCATCAGAATAGAACCAATCGAGAAGGGACAGGCCATTGGAAATTCTCTTTTCGTTTCCGCTGTTGAGCACTACATATCCGCACGGATCAACATTGCTCTTTGCAACCATATTCTGCCCGCTCTCCGTATCAGCCTTCGGCGGAAGCATTGCTGCCATCGTAAATGCCGGATTATGATCACGGCTGTCAGCGTTGAGGATATCTATCTGCACCTGATACTGCGGGAAAATAAATGTTCTATTTGTGTAAACAAGCTCCGACCACTCGCTGGCGCTCATATTGATATAATTGGGCGTGATAAGCTTTTCGTCGTTGAGCTTTTTAAAATACTCAATCATTTCGCGCATTGTATCCTCACGTGCGCCGTAATGCCATTCGTCATTATCAAAATCATAATATGCTCCATATGCAAAGTACGGGCTCCACTGGGAACCGATAAGATCTACGCCATTGCTGAAAAAGCCGCGGATGCAAATCGGGTAACTCTCCGGATACAACTCTTTAAGTTGCTTTGCTACAAGATATAAATCATCCAATGTTTGTGGCATTTCTATGTTGTGCTTTTCAAAAACATCCTTGCGATAAAGCCACGTACGGAGATTTATTGTATCCTGACGGCCAAACACCTGCGGATAATACGTTTTTCCGTCAACAGCACGGCGCATTTTCAGCATACTTTCCGCCTCTTCCTGCGGAACTGACTCCCAGAACTTTGTGTAGTTGGGCATCTTATCGATATGGTCATCAATTGCAACGAAAGCGCCCTGGGACACATACTGACTTACAAGGCTCATATTCGGCATACACATAAGATCCGGCACGTTTTCAGGATCTGCCATAATGAGCGAAACCTTTGTTGAAAAATCGGAATTCGGATAGGCAACAACATCAATATCTGCACCGGTGGCTTCTCTTACATATTGCCATGATTTCCAATCATCACGATACGGCCAGTTGGGATGCGACGGAATAACAACCTCTATCTCTGAACCTGCAAGAGTTTCAGAAACATCTTTTTGTGTTCCGCTGCCCCCACACGAAGCAAGTGCAAAAATCATACACGTTGCCAATAAAATTGCAGTTACTTTTTTTACAGACTTTTTCATAATATTCTCTCCTCTGTTTTTTACATAATCCCGGCAGATTTGTACAGTTTTTCGATATCTTGTATAATCTCCAGTCCATACTCACCGCTGACTTTTACTTCCTTTGTTTTGATTGCTTCTAATACATCACAAAGTTGCAGATGCTGCCATGTCATGGTTTCACAATCCTCATCAGAAAGCCGCTCAAACACGCCGTCGATTCCGCAAACGCTGATACTTTGACGAGGTTTTATGCGGATTTCGCCTTTTGTGAGATATAGGGTTATCTCATATTTGTTGACATCACAGTTTCCCATAAGATTGAACGTTACTGAAACCCCGTTTTCAAGCTTCAGCATCCCACTCGCCGCATTCTCTGTTCCTTCTTCGTGCAAGCTTACACCGCATTGCACAGAAACAACCTTACTTCCTGTTATGTACTTTACCATATCAAGCGTATGTGCGCCAAAGTTATACAGAATGCCTCCTCCTGATACAGCTTTATTCATAAGCCATTTTGGTGAGACAGGTCCGGGATAACGGCAGGTTCTTACCTCATTTATCGAGATAAGATCGCCGTATTTTCCCGATGCAATAAGTTCTTTTGCAATAACGTTTTCTTCCGAATAGCATTGCATATGCCCTACCCACAGCATAACACCGTTTTGTTCACATATCTCAATCATTGAGCGACAATCAGAAACATCAATCCCCATCGGCTTTTCAACAAAAACGTTTATTTTCTTTTCGGCACAATATCTCACACACGCTCCATGAAAGGCAGGCGGTAAGCAGATTATCACAAGCCCGAGATTTTCTTTATCAGTCATCTCTTCATAGCTTGTGTATGCATTCGCACAAGTCTTCTCGGCAAATTTGCGGCATCTTTCTTCATCCACATCGCACACTGCCGATATTTTTGCCTCCGGTATTTTCAACAGCGCATTGATATGTGCAGTGGCAACTTTACCGCAACCGATTATTCCAACATTAACCATAAAACATTCTCCAAAATCACTTTGTATAATCTAATATTCTCTTTATCAGCACCGCAACCTCGGCTCTTGTTGTATAATCCGTTGGTGCGATGAGATTGTTCTTGCCGTTAACCAGACCTGCATCGATGAGTGCTGAAACAGCATCTCGGGCATAGGAAGCAACAGTGTCGAAATCGGGATATTGCGAGTGGAGAATCCCTCCACCGTTATTCGACGATCCCATCTCGCCCGGCTCGGTCTCGTCGCGGTTCTGATAGTCCACCGGACTATCATTCATTGCCGCGCCGACATTCCTCTCCGCTTCACTACCCTTTAGGGCAAGGGAGGCTGCGAGTGCCGGGGGGGCAATAACCATCATATCCTGACGGGTGATGCTACTTTGCGGAGCATACTTGTTATCACCGATGCCGTTGACAAGACCAGTATTGCGTGCAATTGCAAGCTCAGATGCAAAGTAATCACTTACCGAAACGTCTGCAAAATTCTCATCATTGTCACTTGTGAGATTGAACGCACGGACGAGAAGCAGAGCAAAATCTGCACGAGTGATGTTTTTTTCGGGAGAGAAAGTATTTTTACTTGTTCCCTTAATTATCCCCTCAGCTGCGAGTGCTTCTATCGCTGCTTCTGCCCACGAGAATGCTTTAGTATCGGTGAAGCGGATGCTATCCGCTTCACCCGAGACCTCGGGTGAAGTTTCGCCATTCTCGCCTTTAGCGGTGTTTGGGGTTTCTGCATCAGCGGAGCTGTCGGCAGCACCGCCACCGCCGCCACCACCTACAGGCGTTTCGGTAGTCCCGGCTGACGGAGTTTCTGTCGTACTGTCCGTTGATGGCTTACTTGTTGTAGAACCGTAAACCGTTATGACAAAATGAAGTGTCTCTTCGCGTCCGTCCTCATCAGTTGCAAGGATTGATACACGGTTATCGCCAATTTGTGAGCTGTCCGGCTTCCATGTAACGGTTGCTGTATCTGCATTAAAGCTCGCGCCGCGCGGAAGCTGAAGCACGCTGTAGGTTATACTCTTACCTATCGGGCTTGTTGCATTGACTGTAACGTTTATCGACGAGCCTGCCGATGTGCTTTTATCAGAAACTGGAGTAAACTCAGGTTTGTTTGTAACTTCATCGGTGAGACCGATTGTAAACACCTGTCCCTCGGCAATGTCATATACAAAGCCTTCATCAGGATTTTCAGTATCACGGTACGCGCGGATTGTACTTACACCGCCGATATCAAGCTTTATCTCGTCATCACCCTCAGGCAATGCAGAAATAATCTTATACATACCGTTACGCACACCGTCATTCTTAACATTGATGTACTTACCTGCAAGCTCTGTTGTTGCTATGTCCGCATCCGGTTTTACGATAATGTAGTTTGAACGGGTAAGTTCTTTTTCAAAACCGGTAACCGTTCCTGTAAGGCGGACAAGGTTGCTTTTTGCCGGCCCAAATCTTTCGCCATCGTGAATGTAGGAATAGATAAGCTCATTATCCTTATACGAAACAACACCTACAAATCCGGCAAACTCAAGAGTGCGGTTAAGTGCCGCATCATATACCGTATATTCGCGCTTTTCATCCGTTGAATATGCAATATAGTCAATTCTTCCACTTGTATGAGTTACCTTGACTGCTTTTGCAGCATCAACTGCAGAAAGGTCGCCGTCAACCGGCGTTATCGGAAGCGCCTCAATCTTCTTTATATATCTTGCATCCTTATACGGTTCGTAAACTGTGGTGAACAAGGAATTAAGCGTTCCGCTTCCTTTGCGACGAATAAGAACCTGTTCAAGGGTGTCGTAATACTTCGCTGCATCAAGTCTTCTCGGAACGTATGCCGAAGTTATTGCAACTTCATCGGTTTCAAAATCATTGAGCGCAGTAAGACGAAGATGAAGATTCATATTATACGGAAGCACCTTCCGGAAGTCTTTTATCTTAAAGTCTACTGCAAAGCTTCCGCTTACGTTGTTTGCACGACGGATATTTTTAAGAAACGGAAATCCTATCGGATATTTTGCTGATCCAGTCTCAACATATCCGGGATCCTCACCATACTTTACATCCGCACCGGCATAAGAGCCGACATAATTTCCGTTTTCGTCAACCTGCTTTGTAATCTCAAGACCTTCCGTTTCGTAAATCTCATCGGAATGAGCGCGGAAACTGTAAATCTGGTCATTTCCGCCGAGAACCTTGAAAAAGTCTACCCCGTACGAAACCTCATCCGATACCTTAACAGAAACGAGGGTGCGTCTGTAGACCTTTGTTTCTGCATAAACTTCGGAGGAATCAACATCCATAACACCTACGTTTTCTCCCGCATCAAAGTGAATCGGACTTGTCGAACACTCTGTTTCAAGCTGATTCTTTGTGTTTACGGTTACGGTGTTATGCGCAAGAGTTCCGTCCATCCAGCGGCGCTTCGGTGAATTGTTTGCGCCTTCCGGATATCCGAAATCCGGTGCAAAGTTATATCCGTATGCCTCAACACCGAGGTTTAAGCTGCCCATATGTCCGTGCCCCTCGGTGCGGCCGAAATACATCCAGAAATCACGCTGAGAATCATATGTTGCATTCGTGCCGGCTGATTTTATCACCTCACCGTCACGCAGAATTGCAAAGCCTGCGCCGGTCAGCATTTCGCTTTCGAGATACGGTCCCTCGCGCTCAATTATTTCTTCAATTTCATCCGCAATCGCTTCGGGGTCTTTAACGCAAATGTCGGCATGAATTCCTTCAGTTGTCATTCCGTTCTGCAGATATAAAAGCTTTGCGATATTTACGTCTCCGAGCTTTTCATATGCGTATACGAGATTTTCCATATCCGGGCATTCAAATGTCTGCGAACCGGTGTTGCCGGAGTCTCCGATTTGCGCAGTGTATTTTGAAACAAGCGTAAACGGAGTAAATACAGTAAACATCTTTGCGAATTTCGGATTATCAAACAAATCGTATTTATTGTATCTATCGTAATCATCAAGCGCGTTCTGAACATACATCAAAAAGTCTATCCACGTCGAGTTGTAGTTTGGTGAGCCGTGGTTTGCAAAGCCGTCACGGTCAAGTGTTCCCACAAGCTCAACGTTCGTATTACCGCCGTTGCAGTAAAGATTTGCTTTATCCTCAAAGCCCGGAGCAAACAACCAGTCAAGCATTTCTTCGGTTTCAGGCATAGAATCAAGAACGACTGCCGCGGTTGCAAGAGCCTCGTGCTTGTGTCCGAAGCCGCCGCGAAGCTTTGTGTTAAGGCACGAGCGGTAAATCTCGCGTAGAATACCTTCCTCCCAGTTAGACCAGATATCACTTCCAGAAAGCTTCGGATTATCAAGATTGTATTTTTCTGCCTTTGCGCTTAAATACTCAATGACCTGCGGGTCGTCAATAAGCGGATAAAGAATATCACATGCCTGTGCATATATACGGAGAATCGTACAATCGTTAAGTGCACCCTGAATCTTACCGATTCCCGCACCGCCATCCGTTACAAGAAACGGATACTGACCGGACGACATTTCAGGAAGGTTATCTGCCATTCTGTCAAGCATCACCGCCGCGAGACGTCCGTAGCGGATATCATCTGTATACATATATGCATACATTAGATCCATCAGCGAGGTGTATGCCTTTGTTGTTGCTCCCATACAAACATAATTTGCAACATACGGATGCACAACAGGTGTTCCGTTCCCGTAGGTCTCGCCTGTGTAATATCCGTAGCCGTCATCAACGCCCCAGAAGTAACCGGGATCGGGAGTTCCGTCATTGTCAACATCAATCGTGAAATCCCCCCATGCGTGGGTTATCGTTTTCCCCGAAACAGGGTCTTTTCCAGTTTCGTAAAGTTCTTTATAAAGCTCGTTATAGAGATACCCCTTCGGGTCGCCGTAGCCGTAGGGATTGTCCGCATATTCCGGTTTTGCAACATATATGCCGTCTACCCTTTCCCCTCGTCCGCAGAGAATTCCGTTTTCTTCAAGTGCCTTTGTTCTGTCATAAGCACCCTTTTCATTAAGCCCAAGCTCATAAAGGCTTTCAAAATCGTTACTTGGGAATATGCGCTTACAGCTCTGACACTGAACCTTCCACGGACGCGCGATTGCATCCACCTTGAAATACTCCGTACCAAACGCCTGAACCAAGTCAACACCGCAGTATTTGCAACTTGAATACGTCGGGTCATTAGCGTTCATTGCGCAATATCTTGCTCTCGGCACACCCTCGGCAAGCATAAGATTGTACATCTTTTCCGGAATGGACACAAAGCGTTCTGCATCATCCCAGTAAAGCTCAAGCTCTTCCTTTGCCCAGTCGTACTTTGCTATGTTTTCCTGCGCGTTTTCGCGCATTTCGTAAGTAAACAGCGTCGGTTCTGTTTTCTGCGTCTTCGGAAGAACTTCAACCGTTACCTCATTACTTTCTATGTAAGTATCACGGAAAGTTGTCGTCGCGCGAACAGTAACCAAACCAGGTTCTATACCGGTAATTATTCCGTCAAGACTAATTTCAACTTTGCCATCACCGCCGATAATCTCATAATCGACTTCTGTTGCATCAAGTGTGATTTTACCGGTGCTTGCCATTATGGCGCGCTGAATAAAGCTTCCCTTTCCGTCAACGTAAACGGTTGCCGGAGCACGGAGAAGCATGCTTTGCGGTACTGTTTTGTCAACGACAGATACCGGAACGGTGTTCGACACCTTTTTCCCTGCACGCTTAACCGTTACGGTTAAATCTGCATTTCCTTCGCCGACGCCTTTCACCGTCCCGTCCGATGAAACCGTTGCTATGTTGGTATTCGATGAAGTAAACACAACCCCGCTCTTATCGCGAAGCCATGTGCCGTCGGAAAGCTTTACGCGATAAAGCATACGGGTAGTATTCCCTACGTCAACCGTGCTTTCTTCCAAAAACGCGTCAATGTAGCTTGCAACACCGGTACCGTCAAGCGTGAAGCCGCGCGGGAATTGCTGGCGGCCACTTCCCGTTCCGTTGGACACCGACTTGAATACAAGAAGATAATCTCCGTCTTGCTCAAGCTCAACATCAGACAAATTTGTGCTGAGATTATACGTTGTTGCCGATTTATAAAAGTCGACCTTACCTATGCTGTAAGAAGCCTTTGTCCAGTTTGCCTTTTCCTCGGTTGCCGGGACAATGAACAACTCCGCAGTACCGCCGCTTGAACCTGCGCTGTAATCAAGCGTTGTTGCATATCTCCCCGTTTTCGGAACACTGAGCCGCAGTGCCCAAATTGAACCTATACTGTTTGGCTGTGCCTGAATACCGAGCTTCCCGTATATACGCACTCGGGAAGTTGATGTGTTGTTGACCATTCCTCCGTCAAATCCTTCAAACACCCAGTTCCCTGTCTGCTCTTTAGTAAGAGTTGTTATACAGGTGTTCGACTCAAAGCTTCCGAGAAAATCGTAGTATTCAGTTTCATTTGAAAGCGGCATCGGATTTTCTTCATCCTTTGACGGAACAACCGTTATCGTAAACGTATCGGCTTTTGTGATATTATTTTGCGTTACGCTTACCGTGATGTTTGCCGTCCCCTGTGATTTTGCAAGAATTACACCGTTTTCATCGACAGCTGCAGTTGCAGTATTATCACTTTCATACGAAATTTCGGTCATTTCCGTCTGAACATCGGACCCATCAACATTTTTCCCCGAAACAAAAATCTGTGAGGTTGAAAATTCTTCTATTTCCGCACTTGCAACAGAAGCGGTTACCGATTTAATATCAGGCGGAACAACTACCGATACGGATATCTTTACACTTATCTCCGTGCCGTCTTTAAGCTTTATATCAGCCGTTATTTCCGCATCTCCTGTTGAAACGCCGGTCACGATGCCGGATTCCGGATCTACCGTTGCGACTGCAGTGTCACCCGAAGTATAAACCACATTTGCCCCGGCAAGAGAAACATTACTTCCGTCATTTTTATAAATATCGTCAACGGACACCGCCGAAGAGCCGTTTACATATATCTTTTCACGTTCCGCACTCATCCCGATATGCATCAGCGCACTGCCGGTTCCGCCTTTAAGTTCAACAATTGCCGGATACATCCTAAGGCCTGTTCCTGTTCCTGCACCGTCTCCTTTTGAAGTTGCCTTAATTATTACGTAATATTCACCGGCAAACTTTACGGAAATCTCGGACATAGGAGTTGACTCAGTTCCGTATTTTGAAGAGTCGGCATAAAAACACACGCTGCCTACTTTGGTTTCTTCCGTCATAAGTTTGCTTTCATCTGCATCAGCAGAAACAAAATACACATCTGCCGAGCCGCCGTTTGTTGCCGCAGAATGCTTAAGTGTAAGAGCGTAACTTCCGCTTAACGGAATATATAGTTTTATTGCAAACCACGAACCTATTTCGTTTGGCTGCGCTTCAATACCAAGCTTTGAATTTGTGCGAAGACGCGAAACGCTGTCGCCTTCTCCGACATAGTAGTTTGATTTGCCATATTCCCAAAAGCCTTTTGTGTCTTTATATGTCATACCAAACACATCTGCACCTGAAGGAAGGGTTCCTCGTAGGTCATAGCTTACGCTTATATCAGAAAGAGGCAGAGATGTTGATTCGGTAACCGTTACCTTTGCCTCGGCATAAACAGTTGCTCCTTCAATAGTAACAGGAAAACGGACCGTCACATTTTCGCCGGCTTTTTCTCCCTTTATTTTCCAATCTGCAGAAACCGATACAATAGAAGAATCAGAGCTTTCCGGCATTCCGAGCAGCGGAGTTCCGATATACTCTTCGCCATTGCTCATATACACTTTATCAAGCTGAATTTCCGCACTCTTGCCTTCTTCTATTCTTACAGATGACGTTTTAAGGGTTGCGGACATTGGAGCAACACCTGCTCCACCGTCAAGTATAACTTCTTTGAAGTATTGACGGGATCCATCCTTTCCTTTTGCAGTAGAATGGAATATAATTATATACTCATCCGCCTCATCGACGTCCACCGTACCGACCGTCGCGGGTTCCAAAGCGCTCGTTACATTCTTCGAACCATCGTAATTTGTAAAATCGACAGTTCCGATCGCTGTGTTTTCAAGAATTGCATCCGTTCCAAGTGCTGCCTTGCCAAAATAAACGGTACTTATACCTCCGTACGAATTGGTGGATTTATTCATTTTCAACGTATATGAACCCGCTTTAGGTACATATACCCTGATTGCCCACCATACATTTGCGCCTATGTTTACTTGTAATTTGCTGGCGGAGTTGTTATTAAAAGCAAAACCGCTTGCCGGATACTGCTCAATTTGCCAAAAGCCCTTTGTAGTTGCAAAACTCTGATTTCCCACATCCTTGCCGAAAGAACCGATGTCATATACAATTTTAATATCCGACGGAGCGAGCGTTGTGCCTGCCGATACCGCCGGCAAGAGGCCGACCGTTAATGTAAGCGCGAGGATAAAGGATAAAAATCTTTTCATATGTAACTCCTTTCGTGTTTTCCTTTCTTGTTTATTATAGCGGAGAGGGGGCGCTCTCCGCTATAGGTAAATTCTGACTATTCTTTTGTATAGATTCCGTCGGTGATAAGCGTGAAGCCTTCCTCTTCACTGCCGACTATTGCATAGCCTTCGTATGTTCCGCTTTCGTTTGCAATAACGGTGAACTGGTTATCCGTTGTTGTCATCGCCATTTTTCTTGCCTTTGTTTCACTCTTTGCCGTGAACATAATTCCTTTTTCTACTGCATTTTCAAGGCCGATGAACTCTGCCATTACGCCGGTATTGTTGCCAACATCAAAGCTTCCGATGATTATTCTGAGCTTCTCGCCGGTAAACGTCGGCTTTTCATCGCCGTACTCAGCTGTTACAGTTGTATTTTCCCACGCGTAGAACGTGTATTCAGGCTCAAGGCTTACAACCTCTTCCTTACCGTTGACCGTCTTTTTCCAGAACCTGAATGTTCCTGCATCTTTATCTGCTTTACATTCGATTTTCGTTCCGTAATCGACTTCTTCACCGTTAACGGCTACCTTATCATAAGACGTCGTTGACTCATACTCTGCAACATAAACGTTTTCTGCGCATTTTTTCCAGCCTTTCGCTACACCGAGACCGGGAATTTCCGAAAATGCCGGGGCAGCTGTACCAACCGGGAGAGCGGCAATGCGCTGACCGTTAAGGTTGTAATACTCATCAACATCTTCCGAAACATCGTCCGCATATACCGGAACAAGATAGTTTACGCCGTTTCCTTCCGGAACGTAGTTTTTGAGTGTTGCATCGAAAGAAACAATTTTCTTATTTGTGCTCATTCCCATTGCCCAGTAAAGGAAAGCACTTTCCTTTTTTGTTTCCGGAGCGGTAAGGTTGTATGAGCCGTCACTGTTCTTATCCGGAGTAATCTGAGTTCCGTCTACTGTTATACCAGTTACGGACGGAGCAGTGTAACCTTCTTCCGGAACCGATACTGCATTGAATGCGTCGCTGATTTCTTTGTTATTTACCGTGATATTAACCGAGCGTGAGGAGGATTTTCCATCAGCAGTTGCGGTTGCCGTTACAGTTGCAACGCCATCTTTGTTTGTTGTTACGTTACCGCTATTGTCAACGGTTACAACATCATTTGATGTGTAGGTTATTCCCGGTGTTATCGTGGTCGTGCCGTTGCTCATAAGAGCCGATGTTGCGATTACTTTTGTGCTATTGCCTGCTGTGATAACATCGGATTCTGCCGCGACGTTAAGCATCGGGACGTATGTTTTTTCATCTCCCGTACAACCGTCGAGGATGATTTCCTTAAAAAATTGACGTGCATAATATGTTGTTGTCTGTTTTTCTTCCGAACCATCAGCCCTCGCTGTTGCTTTGAAAACTATAGCATATTCACCCGGAACGTCCGCAGTAACAGTTCCAACAGTAACTGTATCTAAAGCAGTTGCAGTTGTTTCATCATAAAACGCTATACTTCCCACTTTGTTTTCTTCACTTTTTACTATCGCTTCGGAATTGCAATTTTCACTCAATTTACCAAAATAAATATCGCTCTGTCCACCATATTTATGCAAGAGTCTATTTACATCAAGCTTATATGATCCGGCTTCCGGAACAAAAATCTTAACAGACCACCATTCATTCGGACCAATATTCACCTGAAGCTTTGCTGCTGTAGAACTTGTGTTGAATTTATAGGCACTGGATTCAATTCTGTCAAATTCCCAAAATCCGTTTGTTTGGGCAAAAGTTTTTGTTTCTGTTTCTGCTCCTGATGAACCTATATCATAGACTATCGTTGCATCCGAATACGGCACCGCAGGATTTACCGTAACAGTTGTTTCTACCGGATTTCCCCAGCCTTCTGCATTTGCAGTGACAGTAACCGTTCCCGCTTTATGTGCTGTCGCTGTTGCTCCGTCAATGGAGAGAATTGCATCATCAGAACTTTCGTATATTACAGAATCCGTTGTAAGCGCAGTTGCTTCAATTCCATCATATGCCGTCACAGAAAGCTCCGCGTTATCTCCGGCTTTTATTGAATCATTTCCGCCAAACTTTACCGAGCCGATAACGCCTGCAACTTCAGTTCCGGATTCGCAACCGTCAAGAATGACTTGCCCAAAATACTGACGTGTTCCGTTTCCAGCTCCCCTCGCTACTGATTTAAATACAATAATGTATTCTCCTGGTTCTGCAACATTTACATTTCCAGCTTCAGAAACCTTTCCATACTCTGGTGTGCTCGATGTAGTACCGAAATCAATTTGTTTTGGAAGAGCCGTTTCTCCTACTATAACATCCGCAGTTTTAGAAGCTTTTCCGAAATAGATTTCACTTATTCCTGCGTTTGAACGCAAAGAATGGTTAAGGCTCAACTTATAAGAGCCCATTTTCGGAACATATACTCTTATTGACCACCATGCTCCTACCGTTGTTACAACTTCCAATCCATTGTTATTGTTGCGATTTATATTGAAAGATGCACTTTGTTTTTCAAACGCCCAAAATCCTTTTGTTGCAGGAAACTTAACTCCGGTTATCGTTGTCTGACCTGTAACGTCTGTATTTTCATATAAATCATACACTATCTTCACACCCGACGGCTCAAGGTCTGTATCTCCGGCGAATGTGGTTGGCATAATGCCGATTACAAGCATCACTGCGATAAGCAATGATATCGCTTTGGTAAATCTTTTCTTCATTTTGTTTTCTCCTTCCAAATTTCATAATTTTTGCTTATATATAAAAACCAATATTCAAAAATTGATATTGATTTATTCTTCAACGTATGCTAAAATCAAGCCGTAGCATAAGATAAACACAAGGAGGGAAATTTAATGTCTGTTGAAATACTCAAGGTCGGAAAGTGGCAATCTCCCATAAACAGCATTATGACACCGTCTCCGCATACTCATAATGATTTTTATCAGCTTATTTTCACGCAGAACTCAATCGGAAAGCTGATTGTCGGCGACGAGGCTTATCCCTTTAAGCCTGAGCATGTTTATATAACACCGCCCGGTGTTCTCCACACCTGCGCAAATACCAAAAGCACGCAATATGTAATCTTCTATTTCAAAACCCTTAATCCCGTTCTGGATGAAATTTTGAAAGAGCTTCCTTCCGAAATTTATCCTCGTGATATCGTTTCCTGCAAGCAGCTCCTGAGCCAATCGGCATATGAATTTTCAATAGGGACGCAATTTTCACATCTTCGCGCAAATGCATATCTTGAGCTATTTTTGTCTTCCGCGCTTGACGCCGCGCCGATTCTCTTCTCTGCCGCCACCGAGGGCGACCAGCCTGTAAGTGCGATGAGCGATACTGAAATTGACCGCGTTGCAAACTTCATTTACAACAACTTTTCAAAAGAAATTTCTGTAGAAGATCTTGTTGCAGTGTCTAATTTTGAAAGGCGGCATTTTTACCGCGTATTTAAAGAAAAATTCGGAACAACGCCAAACAAATACATCAATGAGCTTCGCCTTAACAAAGCAAAAACACTTCTTGCAACGACTAATATGCCAGTAAACGAAATCGCAACATACTGCGGCTTCAGCACCGAGCATTACTTCAGCCGCGTATTCTCAAATGCCGTGGGCGTTTCTCCCAGCGAATATCGCAAAGCTACCGAACGGAGCAACAAGGAAATCGTTTTCTAACCCACTACGGTTTTAGTTTAACACTTATGCAACAAAAAGTCTTTGCACTTTTGTGACACGGTTTAACACTTTTTTGACATACGAAATAATTTACACATACGAAAAAGCCCGCTATATAAGCCTTTTTCAAGGCTATACGCGGGATTTTTATTGCTTATGGCAAAAATTGCATTTTTGAGAAACGTGTGCTATACTGTTCTCAAGAAATGAGGTGCTTATATGAAAAACTCAATATACATAGATGCGGTTGAGAAAAACCGCGATCTGATTTTTTCAGCAAACGAATATATATGGCGCAATGCTGAAACAGGATACCGTGAGGTGAAAACCTCGGCGTATCTGGAAAATGCCTTTGAAGCGCTCGGATATACGCTACATCGCGCGGGTGATATTCCCGGTTTTTATACGGTGCTTGACACCGGACGCCCAGGACCTGAAATTCTTATTTTTGGAGAGCTTGATGCGCTTATCTGCCCGGGACATAATGAAGCAAACGAGAACGGCGTTGTTCACTGTTGCGGGCACAATGCGCAGTGCGCCGCACTTCTCGGCATTGCGGCGGCATTACGAGAGCCGGGTGTTACCGACAAGCTTTGCGGGAGAGTTCGTCTATGTGCAGTTCCGGCGGAAGAACTTATCGAGCGCGATTACCGTACAGAGCTTATCAGACGCGGAGTAATTACTCACATGGGCGGAAAACCGGAGTTTTTGCACCGAGGATATTTTGACGGCGTTGACATGGCTTTTATGGTTCACATAACATCGGACAAGCGCGCGTCAGTCACGCCCGGTTCCGTGGGATTTATTACGCAAAAAATTACATATCACGGTGTTTCCGCCCATGCGGGAGGCGCGCCGTGGAATGGAGTGAATGCGCTGTACGCCGCAAACCTTGGTTTGAGCGCCATAAACGCCGTGCGTGAAACATTCAAAGAGTCTGATATAATCCGCGTGCATCCCATCATCACAAGTGGCGGAAATGCTGTAAACGCAATTCCCGATAAGGTTGTTATCGAAAGTTCCGTGCGTGGCGCGTCATTTGACGGCATTGACAAGGCAAATAAGAGAATTAACCGTGCACTTATCGGCGCGGCTCTTTCTCTCGGCACGAATATTGAGATTGAAAATTCACCTGGATATGCCCCGCTTCTGACAGCCGGTGGTATGGCAGAAATAGCAAAAGAAGCAGCAGAAGGACTTGGTTTTGAATTTTTTATAGACGAGAACTTCTGCACAGCAAGCTCGGACATGGGCGATTTATCGTGCCTTATACCGGTTATGGAGCCATCAATTCCAGGTGCGTCCGGCAGGCTTCACGGCACGAATTTTGAGCTATCGGACAAAGAGACCGCATGCATCGGCTCTGCGAAATGGCAGATGCAAATGCTTGCGGTGCTGCTTGAAAACAACGCAGAGCATGCAAATGAAATAATAAAGAATTTCAACCCGCGTTTTACTTCAAGAGAAGAATATTTTGCATATCTTGAGCGTTTTGAACGAGACGGAGAGTGCATAACATACAACGATAATAGTGCGGAGGTAAGGTGCTGAAAATAAATTTTCAGCAGATAATAGATAATAGAAAAGGAAGAGTTTAATTATGATAAAGGCTGGATTGTGTTCGGTGTGCTTCAAACCAAAAACACCGGAAGAAGTTATTGAGCTTGCAAAAAAAGCCGGTCTTTTGGCAATAGAATGGATCGGCAGTGTCCACGTTCCCGCAGGAGATGTAAAAACAGCTGAACAAGTTGGAAAAATGGCGCGTGATGCAGGCCTTATCTCCACCTACGGATCAATCTTTCATCTCGGAACAGAAGAGGATATTACTCCGCACCTGAAATCATGTTCAGCACTTGGAGCCCGCGATATGCGGATATGGGCGGGCAACGGCAAGCCATCGTGTGATATGACGCTGGATGAGCGCCGCGCGTTTGTCGAAGAAGCAAAGGATGCAAGCCGCCGCGCCGCAGAGCTTGGCATAAAATTGTCCGTTGAGTGCCACGACGGCGGACTTACGGACTGCGCAGAAAGCCAGCTTCGCTTTCTGCGCGAGGTTGATGAAGAAAATTTCTGTACATATTGGCAGGAGATTTTAAATCTTCCTGAAAGCGCGCACCTGCCGTCACTTCGTGCAGTACACGACTCAGGCAAGCTCACAAACATTCATGTTTATCAATACCGTGTTTTCGACAATGGACGCGAAATGCTCCCGCTCTCCGACGGATTTGAAAAGTGGAAGATGCGATTTGATACATTAAAAGGTGATGACGCTGAACATCTCGCGTTGATTGAATATGTGCGGAACTACACAGAAGAAACCCTTGCAGAAGATGCAAAAACGCTCTGTGCTCTTATAAAAGCATCGAGCGTAATATCTTGAAAGGTGCTATGGCAGCAGACGAAAAAAGTATTCAGGCATAAAGTTACATGCCGTGTGCGGAAAATCACGCACACG
>JAZLCV010000212.1:0-13756 GCA_045614365.1 Eubacteriales bacterium
CTCCGGATACTTTTCAGAGTACTCTGCGATAAGCTCGTCGGAAAGAACCTTGAAGCGCTTGTCGCGGATTGTTTTATCGTCGGTATCCATACCTGCGCGGACGCGGTCGAGGATGTTTGCCTTGAGTTCCTCAAAGAGCTCATTGTCAAACGGAACCTGCTCATATTCAAACTTCGGAAGACCGATCTCAGCCTGAATTCCGCTGATGAATGCAACAATCTTTTTGATTTCCTCGTGTGCGAGCATAATTGCATCGAACATAACGTCGTCCGGAAGCTGGTCAGCACCGGCTTCGATCATAACGACCTTTTCTGCAGAGCCTGCAACGGTGAGGTTAAGAGATGACTTCTCTCTCTGTGCGCTTGTCGGGTTTACAACAAACTGATTGTCGACATAACCGATAGAAACGCCTGCAATCGGGCCGTTCCACGGAATATCGGAAATTGAGAGAGCGATGGACGTACCGACCATACCTGCGATTTCCGGTGCACAGTCGTTATCGACGGAAAGAACCGTGATGGAAACCGCAACGTCGTTGCGGAGATCCTTCGGGAAAAGAGGACGGATCGGACGGTCAATAAGACGTGAAGTAAGGATAGCACGCTCGCTGGGACGTCCCTCACGGCGCATAAAGCTTCCGGGAATGCGGCCTACAGCGTAAAGGCGCTCTTCAAAGTCAACAGCGAGCGGGAAAAAGTCAATCCCAGCACGTGGCTTTTCAGAAGCCGTTGCAGTAACCAAAACTGCAGTTTCACCGTAGCGGACGAGGCAGGAGCCGTTTGCAAGGCCTGCCATTTTGCCAGTTTCAATAACAAGCTTTCTGCCGGCAAAGTCGGTTTCGAACACTCTGTTCTTGGAAAAAACCATTTCTTTCATTTTGTTTTCGCTCCTTTATTATTTTCCGGAGCTTTCCCGAAGTGGGTTTAGCACTTGGAGCGGGTGTCAAAGCGTTTTAACAAACACTCCAATTGCTAAAAACCATTGTGCGGGAAAGCTTCGCGTTTTGTGATAATGCTTTAAATCCCCCGGACGGAGCCCCGTCCGGGGGACAACTTCGAACTTACTTACGGAGTCCGAGCTTTGCGACGATTGCGCGATAACGCTCAATGTCTTTCTTCTGGAGATAGTTGAGCAAGCTGCGGCGCTTACCTACCATCTTGAGAAGACCGCGGCGGGAATGGTTATCCTTGTGGTGTACCTTAAGATGCTCTGTGAGCTCAGAGATACGCTGTGTAAGGATAGCGATCTGTACCTCCGGTGAACCTGTGTCGGTGTCGTGGAGGCGGTTATTCGTGATAACCTCAGTCTTTTTCTCTTTGAGAATCATTTTGCTTTCACCTTTCTTTAATTTATTTGCCACGGTCGAAGTATCCGGCGGGTGAACTCCCCGCATAAAGCGAGCGTATTTTCCCGAAAACTGCGACGCAGGCATAGGTGCTTTTGTGTGTAGCCGAAACTACGGCACACTAGCATGTATAACATTCTACCACACATTTTTCCAAATGTAAATACTTAATTTGAATTTATTTTGCCCGGATTCAGGAAAATTATTTTATTTTTCAAACGGAGTCCAAAAAGAACATTGTAAAAAAAAGCAAATATCAGCAAGTTTTATTGACATTCAGCTGATTTCTTTATATGATTATCACAAGAAAAGTTCTGGAGGATAAATATTATGTGCAATATAGCAGGATATGCAGGGCAAAGACGTGCGGCACCCATTCTGGTTGAAATGCTGCGAACTCAGGAAGGTTTTGATGCGGGATATTACAGCGGTATCGCAACAATACATGAGGGAAAGATATATCACGCAAAGCTTACAGGAGATACACAACGCCTTTGTGATATGACGGAGGCGCTTTCTCTTCCCGGGAATGTGGGCATAATTCACGGACGTTCCGGTCCGATATGCGGAGATGACCGTTGGGCACATCCCTTTATCGGTTATCAAGGTGGAAGGGCAGAAATTGCGTATGTTGCAAACGGCGTGGGAGGCTTTGCAAACAGCAGACGCGCCGAGTATGGACGTCTTGCAGACTCGCTTATGGAAGACGGCTATGACATTTCCTCACGTCAGATTTGCGAAAAAAATATTTATTACAAGATGACTGACGGAACAACGGCTCACGTAAGCGATGTGATGTGTCAGCTCATTATGAAACAAGTTGATGCCGGCAAGAACATAATGCAGGCTATGGAGGATGCGTTCTGCGAAATGCCTTCTGAGATTGTAGGTCTTCTTCTTTCGTGCTCGGAGCCGGACAAGATTTTTTATTCAAGGATAAACCAGCCCATGTTTGTCGCTTTTGCATCTCACGGTGCTTACCTTGCAACAAGTGCAATAGCTCTTCCTGATGATGCAACCGAGCCGCGGCTTGTACCGGCACTTTCTGTCGGATATGTCTGTGCCGACGGTGAATTTTCCTCTCCGTATAAGAGTGCACCATGTACCGTTGCTCCTATTACTGCAAAGGCGCGAAAGACTGCATATGATGTGATATACAGTGAGCTTTCGAAGGGCGGCTGTGAGGTATGGTGTCCGATCAGGCAGTACAACCTTGCTTCCGGAATGCAAGGTGTTTTTTCGGAAGCGGATTGCAATCAGACAAATGCACTGATGTATGATATTTTGTTCTCTTTATATAAAGAAGGAAAATTGAAAATTGAGGCAAAAGATTTTGAAACAGACCTTGCAGGTATTACTGCACGTCGGTTCATTCTCGGTCTCAGATGATGGACAACAACCTTTTCGTTTCTTGATTTTTAGCGGAGACTGTTGTATTATATATTGTAGGAAATAAAGGAAACGGAAAGAGAAAAAATATGAAAAACATTATTGAAATTGAAGATTTTTACGCGCCGGAGCTTGATGTGTATGCACGGCTTACAGAGGCTCAGCTTTTAAATCGCGAGGAACCGAAGAAGGGGCAGTTTATTGCGGAAAGCCCAAAGGTTATTGAACGCGCGCTGGATGCAGGGTGTGTTCCGCTTTCGTTTTTGTGCGAGAAAAATCATATAAACGGAGAGGCGAAGGATGTTATTGCCAGATGCGGGGATATTCCGGTCTATACGGCGGAGTTTGACGTTCTTACACAGCTTACCGGATATAAGCTTACGCGCGGAATGCTTTGTGCAATGCTCCGCCCGAAGCTTTTGCCGGTAGAGGATATATGCCGAAATGCCTCACGGATTGCAGTTCTTGAAGAGGTGATGAATCCTACAAACGTGGGTGCGATTTTCCGAAGCGCTGCAGCGCTTGGAATGGATGCGGTGTTGCTTACTCCCGGATGTTCAAATCCGCTCTACCGGCGCTCGGCGCGGGTGAGTATGGGAACAGTGTTTCAGATTCCGTGGACATTTTTCGGAACAGATGAGCCGTGGCGGGAGACACTTCGGAGCTATGGATTTGTGACTGCGGCCATGGCATTGTGCGATGATTCACGCCGTATAGATGATGAAGAACTCCTAAGTGAAAAAAAGCTTGCAATCGTTCTCGGTACAGAAGGTGACGGACTTAAAGAGAAGACAATTTCTGAATGCGATTATACAGTTAAAATACCTATGGCGCACGGTGTGGATTCGCTTAACGTTGCGGCGGCAAGCGCAGTTGCATTTTGGCAGCTCGGAAATAAGAAATGCTGAAATAAAGCCAAAAATGCGGAATAATTTGGCAAAATTTTGGCAGAAATTTGGCAAAATTCCGGCAAAAACTTGGCAAAAATTTGGCACCCCAAAAAATAAAAAGTGTGGTATGATTATCACAGCCTGAAGAGTGTACACCCTTTTGGTGTGCACTTTTTTGCATGGAGAGGAGGTGATAGCATGGCATATGCAAAAAGTACAATAAGGGGTGAGCTTGCAAAAATCGTGCGCAAAAAGGTCGAACCGTCATACCTTAAAAAGCTCGGAGTTCCGGTCGGAGTGAAAAAAACTCCGAGTGTTTTGCAGGCTATTGCCCTCGCTCAGGTAAAGAAAGGTCTTGAAGGGGATCTTAAAGCGGCAGAATTCATTGAAAAGCTGCTTTGCGATGACGGAGAAGCGCAAAGCGAAGCAGAAAAGGAGTTTAACGTCGTTATAAAGATGCTTGACGGTACGGATGGAAATTAGCATAACTCCGCGCCAGAGAGAGTTTATTCATGCAAGGTCAGGCGAGGTTCTTTTCGGAGGTGCTGCAGGGGGAGGAAAATCATACGGTCAGCTTGTTGATGCGTTGATTTTTGCGCTGAAGTATCCAAGGTCAAAGCAACTTATTTTGCGCCGTACACTTCCGGAGCTTGAAAAATCTTTGGTGAGAACGGCAATGGAGTTTTACCCGCGCGAGCTTTTTACGTATAAGGCATCACGTCACGAAGGTTTGTTTAAAAATGGTTCGGTGATAGACTTTGGGTACTGTGATTCAGAAAATGATGTATACCGATATCAGTCGTCGGAGTATGACGTCATCCGGTTTGACGAATTGACGCACTTTACAGAAAGAATGTATGTGTATCTCATTTCCCGTGTGAGAGGAACCAACGCATATCCCAAACAGGTAAAAAGCTCGACAAATCCCGGCGGAATAGGGCACTCATGGGTGAAAGCGCGCTTTATAGACACAGGCGTGCCGAATGAGGAGCATCTGGGGAGAATTTTCATTCCTTCGCGAGTTACGGACAATACCTTTTTAATGAGGGCAGACCCGGGCTACGTGAAGCGGCTGGAAAAGCTTTCCTCAAAAGACAGGGAGGCACTTCTTTACGGCAATTGGGACATTTTTGACGGACAGTATTTTACGGAGTGGAACCGGGATGTTCACGTTATTTCTCCGTTTGAGATACCGAAAGACTGGCGGCGGTATTTCGTTATGGACTATGGACTTGACATGCTTGCGGGATATTGGATTGCGATGGATATATGGGGGCGTGCGCATGTTTATCGTGAAATTTACGAGAGCGGACTTATTATATCCGAGGCGGCAAGGAAAATCAGGGAAGCAACTGCCGAGAAAATCCACAGCTATATCGCACCACCTGATTTGTGGAACAGGCGACAGGACACTGGCAAGAGTGCGGCACAGATATTCGCTGAAAACGGTGTTCCGGTAACGGCAGCAAGAAATGAACGTGTGCAAGGGTGGTACAACCTGAAAGAATGGCTGTCACCGTTTCGTGATGAGACGGGGAAGATGAGCGCTTATCTCCGCATTTTTTCTAACTGTATAAACCTGATACGCACGTTACCGGCGGTGGCTGTGGATACAAAAAATCCAAATGATGTAGCAAGCACTCCGCATGAGCTGACCCATGCGCCGGACGCGATACGTTATTTTGTCGCCGGAAGACCGGTGCCGGCGGCGATTTCTCGGGCTGATGACGGTGAAAAGCCTGAGTTTGATAAACAGATAGACAATTTACTTGAATTTTCTTAAAAGGGAGGATGATTTATGGCAAAAGCTTCAAGAATTGCCGTGTCACCAAACACGGTATATACAAAGAAATATGAGAGCTTCAGAGGAGTGGATTTTTCGAGAGATGCATCAATGGTGGACGATGTCCACTCACCTGATGCAAAGAATCTTATAGCGGATACAGCCGGGTTTCCGGAGAAGCGGCTCGGATGGAGGACAGTGAAAAACCTCGACGGGCGAATAAACGGAATATTCAGCTTTGGCAGTGATGATGACAAATGTATGGTCGTGCACGCGGGTACAGCAATATATAAGCTGGAGGACGGAGAAGTAACCGAGCTTATTACGGACATCGCAGATGCGCGGTCGCAGGGGAAGTATTTTAAAGGGAAGCTCTGCATTCTTACGGGAGAGGAGTACCTTGTGTTTGACGGCGAGAAGTGTATTTGGGCAGGTGAGTTTGAGGACATCTACGCGCCGATAACGCTAATGTCAAGGGATGCCTTACCGCTTGATGGCTCAAACCCGTTCACCGGCAATGTGTTCCAAGCGTGGGAGGATGAAGGTTCTTTTGAAAGCTCCGGCGGAAGCGCTATGAATGCCGGAAAGGTACCGGAAGATGCGGCAGTAAATCTTATTTCCGGGAAAAGAAAAAACACCTTTTGCATGAAGAGTGCGACGCTGTGTCTTTTCGTGCTTGATTCGCTCATTGAGAAAAAATCGCGTATTACAATGAAATGCATTACGACGGGGGACACCATTTTCAGCGTCGTGTATGATCCGGAGGCGGGCTGTGTGCGTTACGGTGAAGCGAGCGGAAAAGAAGCGGGAATAAATACAGACCTTGTAAATACGTGGAGGATCGGCAGCAACAGCGGATATTATACGCTCCAGATAGACAATGAGTTAAAGCGCAACGCTACTTATCTTGTATGTTCTATAAATACAGCTAAACTTAACGGGTACAACTATACCGCGGGAATAGACAACTTTTCAATAGAGTTTACACACGAGATTGACGGATATGCGGACAGAATAGGCAAATGCACGGTTATGGATGTGTTTGAGAACAGGCTTTTCTTCTCGGGGAATCCTGATTACCCGAATACAGACTGGTACTCCGGCGTCAATGACCCGCTGTATGTTCCGGATACAAATTATACGGAGATAGGAATGGATTCAAGCCGGATAGTTGGATATCTGCGGACGGGAAGCGAGCAGGCGATACTGAAAAGCGATGGCGATGATGCAACGATATATATGAGGTCATACAATATGCTGTCAGACGGAAGCGTTATCTTCCCGATAAAGCACGGAACCTCGGGCATCGGAGCAATAGCACCGCGAGCTGTTTGCACATTCCTTGATGACCCTCTTTATCTTTCACGCAACGGAGTTTACGGAATAGGAATGCAGGATATTTCAAATGAACGTGCGCTGAATATCCGCTCGACGAGAGTAAACCGCCGTCTGCTTGAGGAAGAGAAGCTCTTCGATGCGGTGATGTGTGAATGGAACGGATATCTTATTCTCTGTCTGGGTGGAAACGCATACGTTGCAGATGCGGCACAGAAGCATTATCCCAGAAACGCCACAAACACGTTTGAATATGAGTGGTATTACTGGACAAACATTCCGGCAACGGCGTTGCATGAGGATGAGGGCGAGCTGTTCTTCGGCACGGAGGACGGGAGACTCTGCAAGTTCAACACGGATATGAAGGATGAGCGGGGAGGTATTCAGATTGAAGCTTATTCAGATGACGGCGAGGCGATAATCGCGGAATGGGCAACAAATCTTTCTGATGACGGAGACTTTATGAGGGAGAAGACTCTTGTGAAAACCGGTTCGGGAATTATGCTGAAGTCAGATCCGCATGCATCGGTTACCGTGCTTATTCGCACAGAGCGCGGTACGGAGGAAAAAATTGCAGTAAGAACGGGTACGGAAAGGCAGAACAAAGGAGTGCGTTACTGCGTTGTTCCGTTCAACACACGAATAAAAAAATATGGTGCGATTCAGATAGTCTGCCGTAATGACAAGGTGAACAACCCCTTCGGCATAGGCGGAATAATAAGACGTTTTTTCTACGGAAAAATTATAAAATAAATTAAATTGGAGGTTTTTATGAGCACAAATACTTTTACAAACAATAAAAAAAGAAAGGCTATCGGTGTCGTTTATCAGACACCGGACGGAAAAAGCGCGCAGGGATATATAATTGACGGAAAAACATACAAGGATGAAGCAGGTACTACGCGCGTTGATATTGGTTCGACTGTTCCTACAGCGGGCGGAACTTTTACGCTTACAGCGGCAGGAGGAGTGAAAACCCCTGCGAGTGTGGCAAATGATCTTGTGTCGGCATACGGGCGGAGCGGAGCACATTTAGGCGTGGCGTATGATGCGAGAAAAAATGCGATAAATGGGGCAACTGCGCGGACTCAGGACAGGATAAACAACCAGAAAAGGCAGGCACACACACAGTATGAAGATGCGAACCGTGCAGCATATCAGGCGTATGTTAACGCATCAAATCCCTACGGCGCGGCAGAAGAACAAAGGGCGAAAATCGGACTTGCGAACTCAGGCTATTCCGAGACATCAAAAATGCGGCTTGCCAACACATATCAGCAGGCTCTTGGAGAAAATATCCGTTCGCGCAATGCGTATTTGCAGGAGCTTGACAATGCATACCGTGAAGCCAGGTATAACGGTGATATTGAGCTTGCCACCGCCCTTGCGGAATATGAGCAGCTTGTTTACCGGCACGGGATTGATGCCGCAGAGGCCATAGCGGCGCAGAACAATCTTGCCTACAATGCGGGAATGAACGCAAACGAAGCACTGTGGCAAAGACAGAAGTATGAGCGTGAGTGGTATGCAGAACAAGAGGAAAGAAGGCGTGCGAGGGAAAAGGAGCTCTGGAACCGTGCATACAAGCTGGTGGATAAAGGCTTTTCTAACCAGCAGATTGCAGACACCCTTGGGGTAAGCCTTAACGAGCTGTATTATGTTATGAGAGGATGGTGAGAAATGTGGCATGGTGTATGATATCAACACTTATCGGGGCGGTCATCTTCGGAGCGGGAATGGTGTTTGAGAGGCTTCTTTCCGCAGATATACCGGAGCCGGAGACAGAATATGAAAAGGAAGATAAACGGGAGATACTTCCGACAAAAGAGAATATGAGATTTTTCGGACAATGGAAAAATCTTTTAGATTATGACGGAACAAAACAGGAGGAGACAGAATATGAAGATATGTAGAACCCCGGAGCGGGTCTGGCAGGAATATCAACGGGGGATTTCGTACAACAAAGGGATAGATTTGTATCAGACGGTAAAGAAAAACGAAAATTTTTTCATAGGAAAGCAATGGGAAGGTGTTAACGCTCCAGATCTTGCGAAGCCGGTTATAAACGTGCTTCGACGGGTTGTGAACTACTTTATTTCAATGATAGTTGCCGATGACATCGGGATAGCCTTCACGCCTTTTATTGCCACCGAACAGAGACGGAAAAAAGCGGGAATATGGTCGCGCGAGGTGGAAAAGGTTATAGAGCTTGCGGCGATAAAGGAAAAGTCCCGCGAAGTGATACGCAACGCCGCCGTGGATGGGGACGGTATTCTGTATTTCTATTTTGATCCCACAATTGAAACAGGGCACCTTGCACCGGGCGGTATAAACTGCGAGGTTTTGGAAAATACAAACGTCTTTTTCGGAAATCCGAATATGAACAATCTTCAGAAACAGCCGTACATAATAGTGGCATGCCGGAAAAATATCCACGAAGTCCGTGCTGAGGCGATAAGGCACGGGATGAGTAAGAGTGATGCAATGAAGATACGGCCTGACAGCGAATATGAACCTTACAATATCTGCAGAAACAATGACGCGGACGAATTTGCGACAGTGCTTGTAAGGTTCTGGCGTGAGAACGGGACTGTCAGAGCAATGAAAACCACGCGCGATGCGGTTGTACGCGAGGCGTGGGATACGCTTTATCACAGGTATCCGATGGCGATGATGCAATGGGAAAGGGTGAAAAACTCATATCACGGCATGGCGGCGATAACGGGTCTGATCCCAAATCAAATAAGTATAAATCAGCTGTTTGCGATGGCAATACACTCGGCAAAAGCGAACGCGTTCCCGAAGACGATATACGATGCCACAAAAATACCGACGTGGACAAATAAGGTCGGACAGGCAATAGGGGTTGTGGGAAATCCGAACGAAGCGGTTGCTTCAAGCTTCCGCGGAGCGGATATGTCGGTGCAGGTGATGCAGCTTATAGACAAGATGATACAGTATACTCTGGAGTTTATGGGGGCATCGGATGCGGCGTTAGGAAACATTAATCCTCAGAACACCTCTGCGATAATAGCAACGCAGAAGGCATCGGCAATGCCACTTGAATTGCAGAAGCTTGCGTATAACCGGTTTACAGAGGACTATGTGAGAACACTTGTGGATATGATGAACGTTGATTACGGTTCCCGTGAGGTTCAGATTGAGGAAGATGGCGATGTGAGAGCAGAGTATTTCGATTTCTCGAAGGAGAGTGCAGTTGAGCTGAGCCTTAGAGTAGATATAGGTTCGGCGGCATATTGGAGTGAGCTTATGCAGGTGCAGACGATGGACAATCTTTTCACGAAGGGAGTTATATCGGATGTTATAACATATCTCGAGGGAATACCTGAGCAATATCTGAGAAACAAAAGCAAGATAATTGCAAAGCTTAAAAGCGAACGGGAAATGAAACAATTACAACAGCCACAGATGCCAACGACAGCGATGTTGGCAGCACCGTATTAAATGAGGTAGGAGACAAGAAATTGTCCTTTATATAAAAATGCAGGGCGGTGCACAACCCTGAAAGGAGGTGATATCAGAATGAACGAATATATGACAGAGAAAGAAATCAAGATGCCGGAGAATGAAGAGTTTGTATGGTCCGATGAAGCGTTTCTGGAAGGCTGGAACTCGGTGTACAATACCGAAGAACCGAAGCCTGCTGACTTTCTCGGCAGAAACAGACGCGCGCTTCAGATGCCCGGTGTGTATGAAAAGCTTCAGAAATACGAAAATTCGGAAGAACGTATGTTCCTTGAAGGTTTTTATGAAGTAGACGGATTTATGTCGGATTGGGAACGCGAAGAGCGTTTGGCGAAGGTTGATGAAGCGTTGTTGGGAATGATTCAGTAATTATGCATATCGGTAAATTTCATACACATAGAAGGTTCCCCTATAGCCCGGTGCGGATTTCCGCACCGGGTAATTATATATAAATTTCCGGAAAAATTTTCAGGACATATTGACAAGCGTTAAAATATATGCTATATTAACTGTATTAATACGAATGATACAGTTGGAGGTGGTGTGATGATAAACCTTGACTATAAGAGCGGTGCGAGCCTGCACGAGCAGATCGAAGCGGAAATAAAAGCGCTTATTGTAGGCGGGGCGCTGGAAACCGATGAGCAGCTGCCGTCGGTCAGAGAGCTCTCAATTTCGCTTACGGTGAATCCGAATACTGTGCAGAGGGCATACAAGCAGCTTGAGCGGGACGGGTTTATTTACAGCATCAAGGGTAAAGGAAGCTTTGTCGCTTCAATTTCGCGGGATGAAAGTGCATATCGCCGAAGTGAAATTATGGAGAAGCTTTCTGCGGTTGTGCGCGAGCTTGCGTTTTTAGGTGCACGTAAGGAAGAGCTTATTGCCGCAATTGAAAGTGTGTACAAGGAGGAGAAGAGATGATTAAGGTAACAGACGTCACAAAATACTTTGATGATTTTAAGGTTCTTGATAATATATCGATGCATGTGCGCCGGGGAACGATTTACGGACTTATCGGACCGAACGGCGCCGGAAAAACAACAATAATCAATCATATAAACGGTGTGCTGACTCCAAAGTCGGGTGAAATCACGGTTATGGATGAGCCGGTGTTTGAAAATGAAAAGGTAAAGCAGACAGTGCTGAATATATCTGACGATTGGTTTTATTACAGTACATTTACCATAAAAGAAATGGCGCGCTTTTACCGAGATATGTATCCGGCATTTTCGACCGAGCGTTACGAGGCAATAAAAGGAATTTTTAAGCTTGACGAAAAACGGCAGATACGCAAGCTTTCAAAGGGGATGAAAAAGCAGGTCGCGTTCTGGCTGTCCCTTTCTGCGATGCCGGATGTGCTTATCCTTGACGAGCCGCTTGACGGACTTGACCCCGTTATGAGAAAACAGGTGCTTAATCTCGTTATCGCTGATGTTGCAGACAGAGAGATGACGGTTCTTGTTTCATCGCACAATCTGCGTGAGCTTGAGGATATCTGCGATTGGGTAGGGATTATCCATCAGGGGAGAATGATTCTGGAAAAACCGTTGGATGACCTTAAAGGAAGCGTACATAAGTATCAGATGGTAATTCCGGAAGAGAGAGGCGATGCACTTGAAAAGATGGAGAATGTTCTTCATATTTCGCGCACGGGTTCGGTAAGAAGCGTTATCGTCCGCGGCGATGCAGATGAGTGTGACAAAAATATGCAAGAGCTTGCTCCTTCGCTTTGCGAGAGAATAAGCCTTACGCTTGAGGAAGTTTTTATCTATGAGTTGGGAGGTTTGGGCTATGACTTCACGAACATCCTTGTTTAACAAAGGTATTTATAAATCAACCGTGCGCCGTTATGCGTGGGGCTCGGTGTTCTATGCGACACTCCTTTTTATGATTACCTCGTTGGTTATCTTCTTTGATGTTGACCCCGAAAGGTATTATCGTACAATGACTGATCACGGTTCTCTTATTCTTAGTGAGAGTTATCTTTACGCACCGCTTGTTATCGGATTTTTTGTGCCAACGGTTGTTGCTTTGCTTGTGTATCGTTATGTTCATGCGAAGAAAAACTCCGTTTTTGTCCACAGCTTGCCGGTAACGCGGCGTGCGAACTACATATCCACCGTGCTTGCATCCCTTACGCTTATGACAGCTCCTATAATACTCAACGGTGCAATTTTATGCGTTATGTCGCTCACGGCTTACGGTGCGTATTTTGATATTGCCTCGTGCCTTATCTGGACGGGAATAAATGTGCTTTGCGTATTTCTTATGTTTTCGGTATCGAGCGTTGCGGCATTTCTCACGGGAAATAGCTTTGCGCTTGTTGCGTTAAACGGGCTTATGCATTGCATAGCTATAATAATTGCCGGAAGCTTTACTACACTTTCGAGCGTGTTTCTCTATGGATATTATGAGACAAATGCCATTATAAACGTGACAACCGAGTGGAATTTTATCGGCTATATGATCGGTATTGCAAACCGGCTTGCGTATCATGCTGATAAAGCGGCATCATTTGATTTCACAAGACTGATAGTGATGATTGTGTTTGCGTTTGCTTTGTATATTGCAGCATATTTTCTTTACAGAAAGCGCAGGATGGAAACGGCAGAGGACGTCGCAGCATACAAGGTTTTAAACCCCATTTTCAAATATCTGCTCACATTTGTATCGGCGCTCGGAGTTTTCGGGATATTCAGCTATACACTTGAGGACGGTGCGGTAATTGCTCTTGTATACCCGGTGATAGTCAGCGCGATTGTGTACTTTGCTGTGGAGATGATACTGAAAAAGAGCTTGCGCATATGGAAATCGTATAAGGGATATCTTGTATTTCTTGCTCTTTTTGCGGTTGTTGTTTCAACCTTCGCGTTCACAAGCTTTTTCGGGTTTGAGACGCATGTGCCGCAGGCAGATGATGTAAAAGGCGCGGCGATTTACACTTCGCGCGCATATCAGAACGAACTGTTTATGGATTCATCCGAGGTTATCGATTACACACTTGATGTCCATGAAAAGCTTGTGGAAAAGAAAAACATCTATACCATACATACACACCCAACCGATAGGACTGAGCTTATCTATATTGCATATAAGCTGAAAAACGGAAGAACGGTATTCCGTTGTTATCCGGTGACGGAGGCGTATTTCTGTGAAACACTTGATGATCTTTATGCCATGGATGGATATAAAGAAGCAACACTTGAAATTTTCTCGGAGGAGATAGATCGCATTGTTGAAGCGACGGTTGTTCATGGTTCACGTGAGCTTACCGTCGATGAGGCCAAGGAACTTTTTGAGTGTGTTAAGGCAGACATGCTTGAGCTTGCTTACACTGAAACCCGCGGACACAACGCGTGGGATTTCCATATATGGATAAACTACCTGCAACATGGAGAAGAGTTTTCGATGGAACGCGGAATGAACCAGATTCCGGTTCTGGTAAATGCGAACTACAAGAGAACGATTGCGTATTTGCGCAATGCGGGACTTCTGACGAAAACATTCAATGTTTCAAATTACGACCTT